>JBHIBI010000086.1:0-5522 GCA_046758985.1 Dehalococcoidia bacterium | reverse complement strand
CTGCTGCGCGGCAGCGGCCTGTACGGCCAGCGAGGAATGCAGCCCCTCAGCCTCTGGCAGGGCCCGGACGGGAGCCGGGTCACGCTGCTGCGGCCCCTGCTGGAGCTCTCCCGCCAGGAGACCGAGGCCTACTGCCGCCATCTGGGTCTCGCCCCCCGTTTCGATACCTCCAACCGCTCCCTGAGCCTTGTACGCAACCGCCTGCGGCGGGACCTGCTGCCCCGGCTCCAGGGGTACAACCCTCGGGTAAAGGAGGCCCTACGGCGTCTGGCGGGCATCGCCGCCCGGGAGGTGGAGTTCCTCCAGAGCGAGGCAGCCCGGGTCTGGCCTACCCTGTCCCGGCGCCAGGGGGAGGCCCGGGTGCTGGACACCCTGCGGGTGCGCGCCCTCCACCCGGGCCTGTGGCGCCACGTCCTGCGGCGTGCCTATGAGGAGGTGGCAGGCAGCGCCCAGGGGCTGGAGGAGGTGCACCTGGAGGCCATGGTGGGGCTGCTGGAGGGGCCACCGGGGAGGTCGCTGCACCTGCCGGGAGGGGTGACCCTGGTCACAGGCTACGGCCAGCTCACCCTGGGCCGGGGCTCCCTGGAGGAGTGTCCCCTGCCAGCCCTGGCGGGTCCCCATCGCCTCAAGGTGCCTGGCATGACTGCCCTCCCTGGCTGGTGGGTGACGGCGGTGGTGGCCCCCCCTCCAGCGGAGCTGCCCACCGACCCTCTGACCGCCTGCCTGGACCCGCAGGCTGTGGGCGCGGGGCTTCTGGTGCGGGCCCGGCGGCCCGGCGACCGGTTCCAGCCCCTGGGAATGGAGGAGTCCAAGAAGCTCCAGGACTTCTTTGTGGACCAGAAGGTGCCCCGCACCTGGCGGGGCCGTGTGCCGCTGGTGCTCGCAGAGGGAGGCATCGTCTGGGTGGTGGGCTACCGCATCGCCCACTGGGCCCGGCTCCCCCAGGGGGCGCGCCAGGCGCTGGTGCTCCGCTTCCGCCAGGAGGGGTAGGCTCTGTGTCCCTTGGCCGTTACGCCTCTGGAGGGATGACGGGCAGCACGATGTGGGAGGGGTGGTCCCGGTCGTGGTAGATGGTGTTCTCCGCCACGGCCCACCGTCGATGCTGGCCCAGGGGCTCGCCGGTGTTGGGGTTCACGTCGAAGCGGGGGAAGTTGCTGCTGGAGAGGTCCAGCCGGATGCGGTGCCCCGCCTTGAATAGGTTGCTGGTGGGGTACAGGGTGATGGTTACCTGGGAGACCTGGCCGGGGTGGAGGGGCTCTGGCCGCTCCCGGGCGTGGCGGTAGCGGGCCCGGATGATACTGTCGCTGAGGTTCAGGGCGTAGCCTTCGGGGTAGTCCTCGTTGGGAGGGTACACATCGATGAGCTTGGCGGTGAAATCGGTGTCGGGGGCTGAGGAGGAGACCCACAGGCGCACCTCGATGGGCCCGGTGACTTCGGTATCGGTCTCCAGGGGCGGTGTCTGGAAGACCAGCACGTCGGGCCGGGAGGCCAGGGGGAGGTGGGGAGCCCGGCAGCCGAAGAACTGAGGCCCCTCCTGCTGGTCGTAGCCCCCCGCCGGGGTCACCGGCTGGCAGCGCAGGGCCCGGGGGATCAGATGGTAGTCCCCCTCAGAGGGTGGCGGTGTGAGGTAGTGGAGGGAGGAGAAGTTGCCCCCGATGGTGGGCACCGGCTCTCGGGGATCGAAGGGGTAGCTGGTGTGGGCCTGGGCCTCCTGGGGAGGCTCAGCCCTGAGGGCACCCCCGGCGTGCAGGTAGAGGGGGGTGAGGTGGGTGCGGGCCAGGGGCCACTCCTGCTCCTCCCGCCAGCGGCCCCCGTGATCCAGCCGGCCCTCGCGGTTCCTGTGCCCGGTGCCACCCCCCATGACGAAGATGTGCACCGGCGGCTCCCGGTCCACACCGTTCTCCATCCCCTTCAGCCACCGGTCGAACCACCGCAGGTGCAGCTCGTTGAAGCTGGGCAGGGCCGCCTCGGGGCCCAGGTCCGCGTCCCCGGCGTAGGTCAGCTCGCAGGTGAAAGAGCCGTGGGTCCAGGGGCCCATCAGCAGCCGGAAGGGGCCCTGTTTGGACGCCTGGAGGGCGGCGAAGTAGTCGCAGGAGGAGCGGGTGTAGGAGTCGTACCAGCCGCCCGAGATGAGGACGGGTACGTCGGCGTGGCCCTCTAGGTGCTCCTCGATGTTGAACCCCGGCTGCCTCCAGAAGTCGTCGTAGTCGCCGTGGGTGAGGATGTCGAAGAGCCAGCGCTCGTAGGGGGGCACCAGGGCCAGGGGGCTGAGGCCACGTCGCAGGGGGAGCCGGGTCAGCCAGTCCCGGAAGTCCAGGTGGTTGAGGGCCTGGTCAACCCAGAGGTGGCGCTTCAGGTCGCCGTTGGTGTTGAGGGCGGCGTGCCAGAAGGCCCAGGCCATGAAGCGTAGCTCCATGGTGCCACCCTGGCGGACGGAGCTGGTGTGGGCGTTGAAGCCCCCCATGTTGGCGAACATGCAGGTGAGTTGGGGCGGGCTCTGGGTGGCCAGGGCACTCTGTACCCAGGCGCTATAGGAGGTGCCCAGGGTGCCCACCCTGCCGTTGCTCCAGGGCTGCTGGGCGGTCCACTCCAAGGTGTCGTAGCCGTCCCAGGGCTCCTGAGTGAGAAAGGAGAGCTCCCCCTCGGAGCGGTAGCAGCCACGGCAGTCCTGAAGGATCACCACGTAGCCCCGGCGGGCGAACCAGCGCCCGTAGCTCTCCACCCGGTCGGGCTCCTGCTTGCTGTAGGGGGTGCGCATCAGGATGGCGGGTAGCGGCTCCTCCAGGGGCTTACCGTCCTGGGCGGGGTGGTAGATATCCGTGGCCAGCCGGACGCCGTCCCGCATAGGTACCATCACGTCCCCCTCCACCCACACGCTGTGGTGGGGCTGGGAGACGTTCACCGTTCCTCCTCGTAATGGTCCCAGGGGAGGGTAACCTGGGGGTTGGCCAGGATGTTGCGCACCCGCTGGGAGGCCAGCAAGGTCTCGCCAAGGGCACCGGGGAGGCTCATACTTCGTGGCGGAAGGCCAGGGGGTCCTCGATGGCCTCCATGTTCTCCAGGGCCTCCTGGGCGGCCTGGCTTACTATCTCTTCCGATGAGTGAACACACCGCCGCAGGGCTCGCCGGGCCAGGGGGCCCCCAATCTCGCTCAGCGCCCGAATGGAGCTGATCTGCACCTCCAGGTCATCGTCCTCCAGCAGGGGGATGAGGTGGGGGACGGCCTCCTCGTCCGCCAGCTCGGCGCAGGCCTGGACGGTCTCGTAGCGGATGGCGGGGCTGCTGCTCTTGAGCTCTTTGAGCAGCACGGGTAGCCAGGAGAGTTCCCCCGTCTGTCCCATGGCGTAGATGGAGCTGCACTGGAGGGAGTGGTTCTGGCTTTGGTAGGCCCGCCAGATATACTCCGCGACTTCCCGCGTGTTGTAGAGGGCGGCGGCCTCTAGGGCGCGGCGGCTCACCTCCAGCGGCTCATGGTGGTTCTGGAGCACCGAGAGGAGGGCCTCGCGGATCCGCTCGCTGTCCCGTTCCAGCAGCTTCCCCTGCTGTGCCAGGCTAGCGAACTTGCCCAGGGCAATGGCCGCCGCCGCCCGCACCTGCTCACAGGGGTCCTCCCTGAGCATCTCCAGGAGCGTGGGGATGATGGTGCGGTCCTCAAACTCCCAGAGCCCGGGGATGGCCGCTCCCCGCACCTCTTCGTCGGCATCCCGGAGGCAACAGCGGAACACGGCGCTAAAGTCTAGCTCGGCGTTCTCCTCGGCCAGCTCCACCAGCCGGTTGACGACCTTGCGCCGTCGGGAGGGGTTGAGGGTGGGCCAGATCTGGGCAAACCGGGCCATCTCCGACGCCGAGAGATTGGACAGGTCGATGAGGGCGGTGTGGCGGAGCGGTCGGTTATGGTCTGCTAGCTCCTGGAGGAGTCTTTCCAGAGACATGCCAAACCCTCTACGCCTTGGTTGCTACGGCAACGTTGCGACAGTACAGGGCGGGCAGCTTCAGGGAGCCCCCTACCCACTCCGACTCCCGGGCTACTGCGGCCACCTCTTTGAGCACCGTATACACGTTGCCGGAGATGAGAGTGTTTTTGACCCGCCCGACTATCTTACCCTTTTCTACCCGATAACCCAAGAGCACATTGGCGCTAAATTCACCGCCCATGGTGTTGCCCTGTCCCGCTCCCAGGAAGCGCTCCACCACCAAGCCCTCCTCCATATCAGCCAGTATATCCTGGAAGGGGGTCTGGCCCTCCTCCAGGATGATGACGCTGGTGCCCGGGCTGGGCAGGCTGCCCAGGGAGCGGTGGGCACTGGCGGTACTCTCCACCCCTGCCTCCGCCGCCGTCTGGAGGTCGTAGAGGAAGCTGGCGATGGTGCCCCCCTCGATCAGGCTGACCCGCCGAGAGGGGACCCCTTCGTCGTCGCACATACGGCTGCCTGTAGCGTAGGGTATCAGGGGGTCGTCCCGGAGGGAGAGCTTGGGGTCCAGCAGGTGCTCCCCCAGCTTCCCCACCAGGGGGGAAACCCCCTGGAGCACCGCACGGCCGTTGAAGCCTGCCAGCAGGGGCCCCAGGAGGGCGCCGGCGACGCCCCGGGGGGTGAACACCACCGGCACGCGACCCACAGGGGCCGGGGCGATCTGCCGGGTGTACTCCAGTTGCCTTGCCAGGGACTCCTCCAGGTCGGCGATGTCCAGCAGGGGGCGGCAGGAGCTCTTGCCGTCCCCCAGGAAGAGCATGTCGGTGTCCCGGATGAGGGTCCCCTCGATGAACACGCTAAACCCGCTCTCGGTGTAGCTGGCGCAGCCGCCGCGGCTGTTAAGGAGGCGTACCGTGGTGTGTTCCCGGCGCACCTGGGCGTCGCAGAGAAGCTCGGTGTTGTGAGCGCGGACCCGGTCGATGAGGCTCTGGCCCAGGTGGACCATCTCCTCCAGGGGCAGGGACTCCACCTCCGGGTCGTACACCTCCGCAGTGGGGAAGCTGGTGAGGGTGGGGAACTCCAGGCGCGCCACGGGCCCGAAGGGGGCCATCTCCAGGGCGTTGCTCACCAGCTCCTCCACCCCTTCCAGGTTGGTGGTGGAGGCGAAGCCGATGCGGCCGTCCTTGACCAGCCGCAGGGCTACCCCGGTGGTGTCCCGGCGTTCCACTAGCTTCAGTTGGTTGGCCTCGAAGAGGACGGGTTCGTCCCGCCGCTCCACGGCGAAGACCTCGGCCTCCTGGGCCACCTGATGGGCACGTTGCAGGACCCCTTCCAGCACCCTGGCTACCTCCCGCTGATGAGACACTTCTGGATGCGAATGTGGGGGCTCCCGTTGGAGACGGGCAGGGGGGACTGGCCCCCCTTGCCGCAGCCGCCGCCCTGGTTCATGTCCAGGTCGTTGGCCACGGCGTCCAGGTTCTCCAGGGTCACGAACAGGTTGCCCGAGAGCATGACGGGGCGTAGCAGCTCCTCCACCCGCCCCTTCCGGATCATGAAGGCCTCGCCGGCGGAGAAGGTGAACTGCTCCATGCTGGTCATGCCGCCGTACCA
>JBHIBI010000085.1:0-5712 GCA_046758985.1 Dehalococcoidia bacterium | reverse complement strand
TACTCCTGGCAGAAGTAGTCGATGACGAACTGCTGGAACTGGCGGCGCAGGTCCCACACGTAGTGGGGTACCCCCAGGCGCTGGCACACCCGCCGGGCGTCCTCCACATCATCGACGGTGCAGCAGCCCCGGGAGTAGGCAGGCAGGTTCTCGTCCTCAACGCTGTAGAGCCGCAGGGTGACTCCCGTCACCTGGTAGCCCGCCTCCTTCAGCAGGAGGGCCGCCACTGAGGAGTCTACCCCGCCGCTCATGGCCACCATGACCCTGCCCTTGCTCAAGCCGTCCACCTCCGAGAGGACAGCCTAGCATACCTGGCAGGCCGGTTCAATGCCACCGCAGCAGGCCTGGAGGCTAGTTCAGCCGCCTGCCGGTGCCGGTGCTGTCATACCAGTCAAGGGCCTGGGGGTCTATGCGGACGCAGATGTACTTAGGCGCTGTGTACTCGTGGATGAAGTCGAAGCTGCCTTCGCGTCCATAGCCGCTGTCCTTGAAGCCGCCCCAGGGGACGGCGGGGTGCAGCCGGTGGTGGTCGTTGATCCAGATGACCCCGGCGATAACATCGCGGGCCACCCGGTGGGCGCGGGCCACATCGCGGGTCCAGATGGAGCAGCCCAGGCCGTAAGGGATGTCGTTGGCGATGGCCACGGCCTCGTCCTCCGTCTCGAAGGGGATGACGCAGACCACGGGGCCGAAGATCTCCTCGCGGGCCACCCGCATGCTCTGGCGCACGTTGGAGAGGACGGTGGGCTCGATGAAGTAGCCGCGCTCGAACTGTGCGCCTTGGGGTCGCTTGCCACCGTAGGCCACCGTAGCGCCCTCCTCCTGGGCGATCTGCACGTACTTGAGGATGCGATCGTAGGCTGGCCTGGAGACGACGGGGCCCATCTGGGTCTCGGGTTGGGTGGGGTCGCCGATCCTGATGGTGGAAACCTTCTTCGCCAGCAGCTCCACGAACTGGTCGTAGATGGAGCGGTGGACCACGGCGCGGGAGCCCTGGATGCAGGTCTGGCCGGAGGCGATGAAGGAGGCGAAGGCGCAGCCGTTGACGGCGTCCTCCAGCTTCACGTCGTCAAAGACGATGACGGGGGCCTTGCCACCCAGCTCGCACTGCAGGGGGGTGAGGTTGGCACCGGCCGCCTGGGCCACGGCTCGTCCCGTCTCCGTGCCGCCGGTGAGGTCCAGCTTCCCCAGCCGGGGGTCGGAGGCCAGGGCCTTGCCCGAGATGGGGCCAAAGCCGTTTACCACGTTGAGCACCCCCGGAGGGAGTCCCGCCTCCAGGGCGATGCGGCCGATCTCCGTGGGGGTCAGCGGGGCCCATTCGGAGGGCTTGAGGACGATGGTACAGCCGGCGGCCAGGGCGGGGGCCAGCTTCTTGGAGGCGATCATCAGCGGGTGGTTCCACGGGGTGAGCTGGCCTACCACCCCCAGAGGGACGCGAATGGTGTAGTTGAAGTGGGAGCCGGTGGTGGGGATGGTGGAGCCCTGGATCTTGTCGCAGAAGCCGGCGAAGTAGCGGAAGTAGCTGGCTACCACCAGCATCTGGGAGGAGGTCTCGGAGATGGGGCGTCCGTTGGAGATGGACTCCATGTGGCCCAGCTCCATCCTGCGCTCCTCCACCAGCTCGGCGATGCGCCAGAGGACCTTGCCCCGGTCGGCGCCGGATATGGTGGCCCAGGGGCCATAGCGGAAGGCCCGCTCGGCAGAAGCGACGGCCTCGGCCACGTCCTCGGGGCCGGCGTTGGCCATGCGGGCGACGGTCTCGCCGGTGGCCGGGTTCTCCACGTCGAAGTACTCGCCGCTCCTGGCAGGTCTCCACTCGCCGTCGATGAGGAGGTCATACTGGGTGGTCTTGACCTGGGTCATGGCTGCACCTCCGCCGATATTGGCTCCATTATACCCCGAGGTGTACCCTGTGACACCCCCGTGAGGGCGCGACAAAGGCCCCCGATTGAAGCGTTCACCCCAAGGCCCTATAATTAAGGGAAGGGTGGCAAGCGTGAAAGGGGGTGGAGGTTCACGGCTTCCAGCGACCTGGCCCATAAAGTGGTAGAGCTGGCCTCAGAGAAACAGGCAGCGGACATCGTGCTGTTGGATATCCGGGAGGTAGCCTACTTCGCGGACTATTTTGTCATCATGAACGCCGAGAGCCAGCGGCAGATGCGGGCCCTTCAGGAGGAGGTCCTGAAGAGCCTGAAGGGCGAGGGGACCCGTCCCCACCATGTGGAGGGCACCGCCGAGTCCGGGTGGCTGCTCTTGGACTTCGGGGATGTGATTGTGCACATCTTCGCCCCGGAGCAGCGGGCCTACTATCAACTGGACCAGCTCTGGGCCCGGGCCACGCCCGTCGTCAGGGTCCTGTAATCCACCGGTCGACACCCCGGGGCAAGTCCTGGATCTCCCCGGGCTCGAAGAAGAGGGCGACCTCCCGCTCCGCCGCCTCGGGCGAGTCGGAGCCGTGTACCAGGTTCCGGCCAATGTCCAGGGCCAGGTCACCGCGGATGGTGCCCGGCGCGGCCTGGACCGGGTCGGTGGCCCCCATCACCTTGCGCACCACCTCGATGGCCTCCTTCCCCTGGAGCACCATGGCGATGAGGGGGCTGGAGGTGATGAGCTCCACCAGGTCATCGAAGAAGGGCTTGCCCACGTGGGCCTCGTAGTGACGGTGGGCCAGCTCCCGGTCCATGTGGAGCAGCTTCATGGCCACGATCCTCAGGCCGGTGGCCTCCAGCCGCGACAGGACCTGCCCCGCCAGCCCCTGCTGCATGGCATCGGGCTTGATGAGCACCAGGGTCCGCTGTTGCTGCTGGGCCACCACGCCTCCTCCGCGTTGCGCTAACGAGTTTACGGCTTCTTAGGCGCGTCAGGCAAGACCTCAGCGGGGGGTTGATGCTTGGGCGGCGTGATGCTTGGGCGGCGCAGATAGCAGGGCTGCAGCGTTGCCAGGTCGTCCCGCTGGCCCGCCTCCAGCCTCCCAGCGCCAAGATAGGCCAGGCCCCACAGCCGCCCGGCGGGGGAGTAGTCGCTGATAACCACCGCCCTGGTGCCCAGGGACTCGGTAAGGAGTGGTGCCAGCGCTGGGGCCGCCTCGCCACAGAACAGGGTGGTATCCTGAGTACGTCGAAGGGCGGTGCTCTGAGCTGGTCGAAGGATACGCCTGGACATGGAGGTCACCAGGTCGGCCGGGGAAACAACACGCTCCGGCCGCCTCTGGCGCCATCCGCCGTGTACCCTCTGGAACAGCGCCACCGCCACCTCGCCGCGCCCAGCGTCCTGCATCGGGCAGGTGGGCAGGCCCAGGGAGGCCCAAGGGTACGCCTCGGCCTCCAGGGTGCCCACGCCCACCAGGGGCAGCTCCAAGGCCAGGGCCAGCCCCTTGGCAGCGCTAAGCCCCACCCGGAGGGCGCTGAAGCCCCCAGGGCCTAGGGCCACGATGATACCGCGCAGCGCTTGGGGCGTAGCCCCCTGCTGCTTCAGCAGGTGCTCCACCGCGGGCATCAGCTCCACCGTATGGTTCTGCCGCGAGTGCCAGGAATGGGCGACCACCACCCTGCCTTCCTGGTACAGGGCCACTCCGGCAAAGCGGGTGGAGGTGTCAATGACCAGGAACATCTGGCGTCTCCTCCGCATTCCCCTGGCGTGGCACCTCCAGCCGGTCCAGTATCCCTTGCCAGCGGGCACTCTGTGTCGTGAAACGGAGCACCCGCTGGTTCTCCGCCCCGTGGTAGTCCAGGTAAACCCACAGGTGCTCCTGGGGAAACAGGTCGGCGGCCTTGTCCGCCCACTCCACCACGCAGACGCCCTCGCTGGAGAGGTACTCCTCCAGGCCCAGCTCCAGGGCCTCGGTAGGGTCGTCGATGCGGAAGAGGTCAATGTGGTAGAGGGGAAGCCGCCCCCGGTACTGGTTGATGAGGACGAAGGTGGGGCTGCGGGCATACTCCTGGACGCCCAGGCCCCAGGCGATGCCCTGGGTAAGGCAAGTCTTGCCCCCTCCCAGGGGCCCGGAGAGCAGGAACAGGTCGCCCCCCTGGGCCTCGCGGCCCAGGCTCCGTCCCACTTCCTGGGTCTCCCGGGGACTGTGGGTCACGATGGTGAGCAAGGAAGGACTACCTGAGATGGTCCCAGCCCCTGGTAAGGCTGATGAGCTCCTCTCCGCTGGCGTCCACCACACTGACTTTGCCTGGCTGGCCCTGGACGATCTCCCCCACGGTGGCCACAGGGGCGGGAAGCTGCTCCAGCACCCGCTTCATCATGGCGGCGGGTGTGGCAAAGAGGAGAGTATAGTCCTCGCCACCCTGCAGAGCCAGCTCCAGGTGACGCTGGGGGAAGGCCTCCTTTAGGTGTGGGTGGATGGGGAGCTGGTGGGCCCGCACCTGTGCTGCCATACCGCTGGCTTGACAGAGCTTGCCCAGGTCATCTACCAGGCCGTCGCTGATATCCATGGCTGCCAGGACTCCGGCGGCGGCCAGGGCGCGGCCCTGCTCCACAGCGGGACGGGGCCTGCGGTGAGCCTGGGTAAGGTACTGGGCGGCGCTGTCCTGGACCCCTGCCGAAGTGGTGCCCTGGGTCAGCAGCTCCAGCCCCCCGGCTGAGGAGCCCAGGTAGCCTATCACGGCCACCAGGTCGCCAGGACGCGCCGCGGAGCGCAGTAGCGGCGTCTTATCCGTCACCCCTGTGAGGGCCACGGTCACGAAGACCACGGGGGAGCGCACCACGTCGCCGCCGACGATACGCATCCCGTAGAGGTTGCCCAGCTCCAGCATACCCTGGTACAGGGCGTCCACGTCGGCCACCTCGGTGTCGGGGGGCAGGCCCAGGGTAACCAGCGCGTACAGGGGGAGCCCGCCCATGGCGGCGATATCACTGACGTTGGCCGCCATTATCTTCCACCCCACGTCCTGCCAGGAGGTGGAGGCGCGGGTGAAGTGGACGCCCTCCACCACCGTGTCGGTGGTGGCCAGTTCGCTAAGCTGGCCGCACTCCCAGGCGGCGGTGTCGTCCCCCATGTCCACCCGGAGGGCCAGGGAGGGGGTGCCGCCACGCTCACGGCCTTCCTGCCCGGCGGTCACCGCCTGGGTCAGCCGCTCGATAAGGCCAAACTCACCCAGATCCCGTACCTTCATGGGAGGGCATTATAGCCCTTTTTGCCCCCTGGGCTCAAGGAGACGGGGGTTTCCTCTGCCGGGTTATAATGAGAAGCCAGTGCAGGTAGTAGAAGGGGTGCTGGCTTGCGAGCGCTCATCGTCGCTGATATTCACTCCAACCTGGAGGCCTTCCAGGCCGTCCTGGAAGATGCCCAGAGCACCGGTGGCTTTGACGAGGTGTGGTGCTTGGGCGACACCGTGGGCTACGGCCCCGACCCAGGCCCCTGTATCGACCTGCTGCGGCACCACCCTCACCGGGCAGTGGCAGGCAACCACGACTGGGGGGCTACCGGCAAGATCGGCATCGACGACTTTAACCCCTACGCTGCCGCCGCTTGCCGCTGGACGGCGCAGCAGCTTACCCCGGAGCACCAGCACTACCTCCTGTCCCTCCCGGAGACAGAGCAGTGGGGGGATTTTACCCTGGTCCACGGCAGCCTCAGGTCTCCCATCTGGGAGTACCTGGTCTCCCCGGAGTCGGCCCTGGAGACCTTCCGGCTGCTGAAGAGCCGCTACTGCCTGGTGGGCCATTCCCATCTCCCCTTCATCTGTCGCGAGCTCCCTGAGGGGT
>JBHIBI010000084.1:0-5911 GCA_046758985.1 Dehalococcoidia bacterium | reverse complement strand
GGGAGATGGTCGGGGTGCCCGGATTTGAACCGGGGGCCCCCTGCACCCCATGCAGGTGCGCTACCGGGCTGCGCTACACCCCGACCCAGCCTCAGCATACCACAGGCCCCAGGGCCCTTCAAGGCGGCCTCCCACTCACCGGACGGCCGCTGGCCCGTCTGCCCCGTTCTTCTGCTATAATGGCACTGTGAAGTGGCAGGCCCTCCACCGGTGGGACGTGAGCGCGCAGGAGGCGGTGGCCATCCAGCGTCACCTGGCCTCCCAGGTCTCCCACACCAGCACCCTCCCCCAGCAGGTGCGCTACGTGGCGGGGGTGGACCTCTCGCCCCCCGACCGCGAGGGCCTCACCCAGGGTGCGGTGGTGGTGCTACGCTACCCCGAACTGACCGTCGAGGAGGTGAGGGTCGCCCGGGAGCGGCCGGGCTTCCCCTACATCCCCGGCCTCCTCTCCTTTCGGGAGACGCCGGTGCTGCTGGCCGCCCTGGAGCGCCTCACCCTCACCCCGGACCTGGTGCTGGTAGACGGCCAGGGGCTGGCCCACCCCCGGCGCTTCGGCATCGCCTGCCACCTGGGGCTGCTGCTGGAGTGCCCCACCGTCGGGTGTGCCAAGTCCATCCTGCGGGGCACTCACCCTCCCCTGGAGCCGCAGCGGGGCGCCTGGGCCGAGCTGGTGGACCGGGGCGAGGTGGTGGGGGCCGCCCTGCGGAGCCGCGAGGGAGTCAGCCCGGTGTACGTCTCCATCGGGCACCGGGTGGACCTGCCCGCGGCGGTGCAGTGGGTGCTCCACTGCTGCCGGGGCTACCGCCTCCCGGAGCCCACTCGCCTGGCCCACCAGGCAGCCGCGGGGCAGCTTCCCGAGCGGGAGCCGGGGCAACAAACTAGAGCGGCCGTGCCTGAACAGGCCAAGCTGTTCTAAAAGGGGTAGCAATGGAAGAACTAAGAAGCAGACTGGAGCAGCTCCAGGGACGCATTGCCCAAATCCTGGAGCGTCTTTGAGGTCCCCCGCAAGGAACAGGCCATCGCCGAGCTGGAGCGGGAGGCCGCCGCCGCCCACTTCTGGGATGACCCCCAGGAGGCGCAGCGGAGGATGCAGCAGTTGGCCCGGCTCAAGGAGACCGTGGAGTTCTGGCGGAACCTGGAGCGTCGGACCTGCTCGCTGCTGGAGCTGGTGCAGATGGCCCTCCAGGCCGGCGAGAGCTCGCTGAGCGAGCAACTGACGACGGAGGTTGACGCCCTCACCGCCGAGTTCAGGCAGCAGGAGTTCCTGCTGGTCTTCTCCGGGGAGTACGACGCCAAGGACGCCATTCTCTCCATCCATGCGGGGGCCGGCGGCACTGAAAGCCAGGACTGGGCCCAGATGCTCCTGCGGATGTACCTACGCTGGGCCGAGAAGAAGGGACACACCACCCAGCTTCTAGACCTCTCCCCCGGCGAAGAGGCGGGGATCAAGAGCGCCACGGTGGAGGTCCGGGGGCGCTTGGTCTACGGCTGGCTCAAGGCGGAGAAGGGGGTCCACCGCCTGGTGCGGCTCTCCCCCTTCGATGCGGCCCACCTGCGCCATACCTCCTTCGTCCTCGTGGAGGTGATGCCCGCCGCCGAGGAGAACGTGGACGTCACCATCAACCCCGATGACCTTCAGACCGACTTCTTCCGTGCCAGCGGCCCCGGGGGGCAGCATGTGCAGAAGGTGGCCTCGGCGGTACGGATCACTCACCTCCCCACTGGCACCGTGGTCTCCTGCCAGAACGAGCGCTCCCAGCACCAGAACCGGGAGTTCGCCATGAAGATCCTGCGGGCCCGCCTGCTGGAGCTGGAGCTTCAGCGCCAGGCCCAGGAGCAGGCCCGCCTGAAGGGCGAGCACATCTCGCCCGAGTGGGGCAACCAGATCCGGAGCTACGTCCTCCACCCCTACAAGCTGGTGAAGGACCACCGCACGGGCTATCAGGCCTCCGACCCTGAGGCCATCCTGGACGGCGACCTGGATGAGGCTCTGAGGGCCTACCTGCTGCACACGGTGGGAGAGGCGGCACCCTAGCAAACGGAAAGAACTAGGGCCCAGGAAAGCCTCAGGGGATCAGAGAGGTCTGGCAGGGGGAGCAGCACCGCGCAGAGTGGAGCAAGACCCTCAGTGGGGGCTGCCTAGCCCTTCTTGCGGGGGCTCTCCAGCAGGTGGCCCAGCTTGCGGCGCTTGGTCTCCAGGTATTTGCGGTTCTCCGCGCTCTCGGGGGCGATGATGGGAACCCGTTCCACCAGCTCCAGGCCGTAGGCCTCCAGGCCCACCACCTTGCGGGGGTTGTTGGTGAGGAGCCGCATCCGCTTGACCCCCAGGTCCACCAGGATCTGGGCACCGATGCCGTAGTGACGCAGGTCGGGGGCGAAGCCCAGGTGGACGTTGGCCTCCACGGTGTCCAGACCGTTGTCCTGTAGGGCGTAGGCCCGGATCTTGTTCTGCAGCCCGATGCCCCGCCCCTCCTGCCGCATGTAGAGGAAGACCCCCTTGCCGGCCTCGGAGATGAGACGCAGGGCCCGGTCGATCTGCTCCCCGCAGTCGCAGCGCTGGCTGCTGAAGACGTCGCCGGTGAGACATTCGCTGTGGGCCCGCACCAGGATGGCCTCCTCCGGCTCCCACCTTCCCTTGACCAGGGCCAGGTGTTCGTCGGGGTCCACCACGCTTCGGTAGGCATAGGCCCGGAAGTCGCCGTACTTGGTGGGAAGGCGGGCCTCACCCACCCGCTCCACCAGCTTTTCGTGCTGGCGGCGGTAGGCGATGATCTGGGCGATGCTGACGATACTGATGCCCCACTCTTGGGAGAAGGCCTGGAGCTCGGGAGTGCGGGCCATAGAGCCATCCTCGTTCATGATCTCGCAGAGCACCCCCGCAGGGTAGAGGCCCGTCAGACGGACCAGGTCCAGGATAGCCTCCGTGTGGCCCGCGCGCACCAGGACTCCCCCCTCCTGGTAACGCAGGGGGAAGAGGTGGCCCGGACGGGCCAGCTCCTCGGGCCGGGTCTTGGGGTCTATGAGAGCGCGGATGGTGGCGGCACGGTCCTGAGCAGAGATACCTGTGGTCGTACCCGCCTTATAGTCCACCGAGACGGTGAAGGCGGTGCTGTAGCGGGAGGTGTTCCCCTGGCCGTGCACCATCATGGGGATCCGCAGCTCGTCGAGGCGTTGTTCCAGGAGCGAGACACAGATGAGGCCGCGAGCGTGCTTGCTCATGAAGTTGATGACCTCGGGGGTCACCTTCCCGGCAGCCATGGCCAGGTCGCCCTCGTTCTCCCGGCTCTCGTCGTCGACGATGATGACGCACTTCCCCTGGCGAATGTCCTCCAGGGCCTGTTCTACACTCACCAGTGACATCTCCTTTGCACCCTCAGGACTGGTCTGTTAGGCTAGCTAGGCCTCTCGGTCTGGAGCAAACTCTGGATGTACTTAGCCAGGATGTCCACCTCCAGATTGACCTTGTCGCCGGGCCTCCTGGTACCCAGCACCGTCTGCTCCCTGGTATATGGTATCACAGAGACCACGAAGGAGGAAGCGTCCCGCTCCACTACCGTCAGGCTCACACCGTCCACGGCGATGAAGCCCTTCTCCACAATCTGGGGTAGCAGATTCGGGGGAACGGCACAGCGCAGCAGGAGGCTGTTCCCCTCCGGGGTCACGGAGAGCACACTGCCCGTAGCATCCACATGGCCCTGCACGATATGGCCCCCCAGCCTCCCGTTGACCGGAAGGGGACGCTCAAGGTTGACGCCACCGGCGGGCTTGAGCAGGCCCAGGTTGGTACGACGCAGTGTCTCAGGGGTAAGCTCCACGGTGAAGGAGTCGGCATCCAGGTCGGTGACGGTCAGGCAGGCACCGTTGACGGCGATGCTGCTGCCCACCCGCAAATCCTCCAGCAACTGCCGGGCCCCGATGGTCAGCCGGGGCGGCTCCAGGGCCACCACCCTGCCCACCTCCTCGACAATGCCCGTAAACATGGCCTGACAGCACCTCCCTCCTCAAGGGGCTTCGCCACCTCTAGGGCGCTTTCACATACCCCACCACCATCATATCAGGGCCCACCCGCCGCAGGGTGACATCCCGCAGCCGCAGGGCCTCGGCCAGGGTCCGCACACCCCTCCCCGCTACCGCCGTGGGCGCGGCAGCGCCACCAATGACCACCGGGGCAACGAAGGCCACCACCTTATCTACCAGCCCCTGGTCAAAGAGGGAGCCCAGGAGCGCCCCCCCACCCTCCGCCACCACGCTTACCACCTCCCGCTGGCCCAAGAGCCGCAGGAGACTCGCCAGGTCCACGCGGCCCCTCTCGCCCTCCGGCAATGGGACCACCTGGGCCCCTGCCGCTTCCAGGGCGGCGACGGAGCCCAGGTCCGGCCTGGCCGTTGCCACCAGGGTTGTGCTGGGCTGGCGCAGCAGCCCCGCGGTAGGAGGCATCCTGCCACCGCTATCCACCACCACCCGCAGCGGCTGATGGGGCAGGGGGCGGTCCTGGGAGTCCCGCGCCGTGAGGCGGGGGTCGTCCCGGAGCATGGTGTTCACCCCCACCAGCACCGCATCGGCCCTGCGCCGCAGCCGGTGGGTGTAGCGCCGGGCTGCTTCACTGCTGATCCAGCGGGAGTCGCCGGTGGCGGTGGCGATCTTGCCGTCGAGGCTCATGGCGAACTTGGCGGTCACGAAGGGCATGCCCATGGTGATCCACTTGAGGTAGGCCTCCTGGAGCTTCCGGGCCTCCTGCTCCCGCTCCCCCACAGAGGTTCTGATGCCCGCCGCCTCCAGCTCCGTCCGGCCCCTGCCGTTGACGATGGGGTTGGGGTCGATCATGGCCAGGTGGACCTCGGCGATGCCGGCGGCAATGATCGCCTGAGTACAGGGAGAGACCCGGCCCTGGTGGGCGCAGGGCTCCAGGGTGGTATAGAGGGTGGCACCCCGGGCCCGCTCGCCCGCTTGTTGCAGGGCAACGACCTCGGCATGGCCCTGGCCGGGGGGTAGCGTGTGCCCCTCGCCGACGCGGTGACCATCCTTGACCACTACGGCACCGACGGCGGGGTTGGGGCTGGTGGTGCCCAGGGCCCTCCGGGCCAGGGTCAGGGCCCGCTTCATGTAGTCCATGGGGAATTACGGTCCTTCGACACGCTCAGGACCACGCCTATCAGGCTGGAAGTCGGTGTAGAAGCGGCTGGGGGTGGGCTCCTCCTGCCCCTGGTACCTGCTGCCCAGCTCTGCGGAGCCATAAAGCCGTTCCGCTGGCTGGGTCAGCTTGAGGAAGGAGATCTGCCCCACCTTCATACCGTAGTAGAGGGTGATGGGGAGCCGGGAGACGTTGGAGAGCTCCAGGGTTAGGTGCCCCTTCCAGCCGGGGTCCACGTAGCCGGCGGTGGAGTGGATGAGCAGGCCCAGCCTCCCCAGGGAGCTCTTGCCCTCCAGCCGGGCCACAATATCGTTGGGCAAGGCCACGTACTCCAGGGTGCTGGCCAGCACAAACTCGCCGGGGTGGAGCATAAAGGGTGCATTCTCCTCCACCTCCTCCCGCTCCATCAGGTCCTCCATCGGCTGCCGCACATCTATGTAGGGCTGGCGGTAGTTGCGGAAGACCAGGAGCCTGCGGTCCAGGCGGACATCTACGCTGGCCGGCTGGATGCAGTCGGGATCCAGGGGCTCGATGACGATACGCCCCTGGGCTAGTTGCTCCTTGATGGAACGGTCACTGAGAACCACAGCCACCTCCGGCGTTCTTGGACGAGCTCAGGACAGGGCCATTGTAGCAGCGGGACGATGCCGCTGCAACGTGCGCCATCTTGCGCCACCTGCCGCTGAACAGGTCGGCCCCCGCCTTCTGAGGCGGGGGCCAGGGAGGTAAAGAAAGGACGCCTCGTCCCTACTGGATGGCGAAGACGGCCTGCACCATCAC
>JBHIBI010000083.1:0-6079 GCA_046758985.1 Dehalococcoidia bacterium | reverse complement strand
ATGGCCTATACGCCAGGGGTGGCACGGGTCTGCATGGCTATCCACGAGGACCCGAAGTCCATCTGGACCCTAACGGCCAAGGGCAACACCGTGGCTGTGGTCACCGACGGCAGCGCCGTGCTGGGCCTGGGGGATATTGGCCCCGACGGCGCGATGCCGGTGATGGAGGGCAAGGTGCTCCTGTTCAAGGAGCTGGCGGGGGTGGATGCCTGGCCCATTTGCCTCCGTACCAAGGACCCGGACCAGATTGTGGAGACGGTGAAGCTGCTGGCCACAGGCTTCGGCGGGATCAACCTGGAGGATATCTCTGCCCCCCGGTGCTTCTCTATCGAAGAGCGGCTGAGGCAGGAGCTGGACATTCCCGTGTTCCACGATGATCAGCACGGAAGTGCTGTGGTGGCCATGGCGGGGCTTACCAACGCCCTGAAGGTCGTGCAGAAGCGGCTGGAGGAGTTGAAGGTCGTCATGGTGGGGGCAGGGGCGGGTGGCGTCGCCACCGCCAAGCTGCTCCGGGTCGCCGGCGTCAGCAACATCATCATGGTGGACCGGGAGGGCATTGTCCACCGGGGACGAGACTTTGGAGCCAACGAGGGAAAACGGTGGCTGGCAGAGCACACCAACCCAGAGGATGTACGAGGCGGGCTCACCGAGGCTATCGAGGGGGCCGACCTCTTCATCGGCCTCTCCGGGCCCAATGTCCTGACTGTAGATCAGGTCAAGCGGATGAACCGTGATGCCATCGTGTTCGCCCTGGCCAACCCTGACCCCGAGATCTGGCCTGAGGAGGTGGCACCCTATGCACGTATCGTCGCCACAGGCCGGTCGGACTACCCCAACCAGATCAACAATGCCCTGTGCTTCCCCGGCCTCTTTCGCGGGGCACTGGACGTGCGGGCCCGGGAGATCAACGACGAGATGAGTCTGGCGGCGGCCCAGGCCATCGCCTCCTGCGTCTCCCCTCGGGACCTGAACGAGGAGTACATCATGCCCAGCATCTTTGACAAGAACGTGGTGCGGACGGTGGCCAGGGAGGTCTCCGCTGCAGCCGTCCGGACGCGGGTAGCCCAGCGGCGGAGGCGTGCCTAGCCCAAGCGTGGTAACGCAAAAAGTAACGTAAAATATGGAGCCTGGCAGGAGAGCCGGTGGGCTTGCAAATCCCTGAAGAGGGTGGTAGGATAGAGCAAACTGCATAGCGCTGCCAAGCTCCACAAGGGCCGCTGACGAGGAAGCGGAATCTTTAAGGACAGCCCGGCGAGGCTGGCAAGGTTTCGGGCCCTGGAAACCTGTTGCATCTGTAGCGGGTTGAGCACCAGACCCCTTGCCACCTCCAAGGCAAGGGGTTTTTGTACAGGTGTGCCGATGCAAAAGCAGGTCATGACGGCCGACGACCTCCGGCGGGTGCTCAACCGCATTGCCCATGAGGTGGTGGAGCGGAACCGGGGCGTGGATGACCTGCTCTTCGTAGGCATCCATACCCGGGGCATTCCCCTGGCCCATCGCCTGGCTGCCAACGTCAGGAGGTTTGAGGGTCACGAGGTCCCCGTGGCCACGCTGGATATCAGCCTGTACCGGGACGACACCGCCTATCGTGCCCGGCCCCTGCTCCATCCCGCCACCTTCCCTATACCTATTGACGGTAAGCGCGTTGTCCTGGTGGACGATGTCCTCTTCACCGGGCGCAGCATCCGGGCAGCCCTAGATGCCCTGGTGGACTTCGGCCGGCCCCAACTGGTGCAACTGGCCGTGCTGGTAGACCGGGGTCACCGGGAACTGCCCGTTCGTGCCGACTACGTGGGGAAGAACCTCCCCACCGCTCTGGGCGAGGAGGTCCTGGTGCGGCTAGTGGAGACCGATGGGGTGGACGAGGTGGTCATCACGACGCAGGAGGAGGAGCATGAGCCTGCATCCCACCGGCGGTAGGCTCGAAACGGCCTCAGCAGTCCTGGACCAGGCGTTACACCAGGCGCCCCGGCGGCGGCACCTGCTGGACCTGGACGACTTCTCCCGGGAGGAGATCGAGCTGGTGCTGCAGACCTCCGACGCCATGAAGGAGGTGCTCCAGCGGGAGATCAAGAAGACGCCGGCCCTGCGTGGCAAGCTGCTGGTGACCCTCTTCTACGAGCCCAGTACCCGGACCCGGGTCTCCTTTGAGGAGGCGGGGAAGCTCCTCAGCGCCGAGGCCATCAACATGAGCGCTTCCTGGAGCAGCGTGGAGAAGGGCGAGTCCCTGTACAACACTGCCCTGACCCTCCAGGCTATGGGGGCGGACATCATCGTCCTGCGGCACCCCCATTCGGGGGCTCCCTACCTGATGGCCCGGCATCTGCACCGCGCTTCGGTCATCAACGCCGGCGACGGCCTCCACGCCCACCCCACTCAGGCCCTCCTGGACCTGTACACCCTGCGTGAGCGGCTGGGACGGCTCCAGGGGTTGCGGGTGGTGATCGTGGGCGACATCCTCCATAGCCGGGTGGCCCGCTCCAACCTGTGGGGCCTCACCAGGATGGGTGCCCAGGTGGTGCTGTGCGGCCCCCCTACCTTGCTACCTCCGGAGATGCTGCGGCCCTCCGCCTTCGCCTCTCTACCGGATGAGCACCCCCTGGCCGGGGTCCAGGTGGAGACAGACCTGCACCAGGCCCTAGAGGGTGCCGACGCAGTCATGGCCCTGCGGCTCCAGTTGGAGCGCCAGCAGGCCGGCTTCTTCCCCAGTATCCGCGAGTACAGCCGCCTCTATCAGATTAACGAGGAGCGCCTGAAGGCGGCTAAGCCAGGTGTCCTGGTGATGCACCCCGGCCCCATGAACGAGGGCGTGGAGATCAGCTCCGCCGTGGCCCACGGCGCCGCCTCGGTCATCGAGAGCCAGGTGACCAACGGCGTGGCGGTCAGGATGGCCCTGCTCTACCTCCTCTCGGCGGGGCGTTAGGGGGAACAGTGATGGAAGAGGGAGCCCTGCTCATCCGGGCTGCACGGATCCTCGACCCTACCCAGGGCTTGGACAAGGTGGGGGACATCCTGGTGCGTCAGAGCCACATCGAGGCCCTGGGCGACCTGGACGGGAGCTCTGTACCCCCGGACTGCCGGGTCGTCCAGGGGCAGGGGCTGGTAGCCACCCCTGGCTTCATCGACCTGCACGCCCACCTGCGGGAGCCGGGCTACGAGGAGAAGGAGACCATCGCCAGCGGCACCCGGGCGGCAGCCCGGGGCGGGTTCACCACCCTCTGCTGTATGCCCAATACCAGCCCGCCTATGGATACGGCGGCGGTGGTGGAGTTGGTGCTGCGCAAGACCCAGGCCGAGGGTACGGTCCGGGTGCTGCCTATCGGCTGCGTCAGCAAGGGGAGGCAGGGCAGGGAGCTAGCGGAGCTGGCGGAGCTGGCCCAGGCGGGCTGCGTGGCCTTCAGCGATGACGGTAGCCCAGTAGCCGACGCCCATCTCATGCGCCTGGCCCTGACCTACACCCTGGGGCTGAGCGTGCCGGTGATGGACCACTGCGAGGAGCCGTCCCTTTCGGCGGGCGGGGTGATGCACCAGGGCTGGGTGGCCACCCGCCTGGGGCTGCGGGGTATCCCCGCTGCGGCGGAGGAGTCCATAGCCGCTCGGGACATCGCCCTGGCAGAGCTGACCGGTGGCCGAGTACATCTGTGCCACGTGAGCACTGCCGGGACGGTGGAGCTGGTGCGCCGGGCCAAGGAGCGAGGCCTGTCCATCACTGCCGAGGCGACCCCGCATCACCTGACCCTCACCGATGCATGGGTGGAGGGCCAGCAGGGGGATGGTAGAGCCCCGGTGAGCCCCGCGGCCTACGATACCGCTGCCAAGGTCAATCCGCCCCTGCGGGGCCCGGAGGATGTGGCGGCGCTGGTGGAGGGGCTGCGGGAGGGGGTCATCGATTGCATCGCTACAGACCATGCCCCTCACGAGGTGACCGCCAAGCTGGTCACCTTCGAGGAGGCGGCCTTTGGCATCAGCGGTCTGGAGACGGCCCTGGGCTTGGCGCTGAAGCTGGTGCACGGCGGCAGCCTGGAGTTGCCCGTGCTGGTGGAGCGCCTGACCTTGGGCCCGGCCAGGGTGCTGGGGGAGCGGTTCCTGGAGCTGGTAACCCTGCGCCCCAGTACTCCGGCGGACATCACCCTCTTCGACCCCGGTGAGGAGTGGGCGGTTGACATAAATAACTTCGCCTCCAAGGGGAAGAATACCCCTCTGGAGGGGGTGACCCTGAAGGGTCGGGTGCGGTACACCATCGTGGGCGGTCGGGTGGTCTACGAAAGCAAGGCTGAGGCGGCCCAAGGAGTGGCCTAGCCCGGGAGAGGGGCAAGGGGAGGAGCATGGCCAAGGCTGCGTACCTGGTCCTGGAGGACGGCTCGGTGTTCCAGGGGGAGGCCTTCGGCGCCGAGGGGGAGGCCTCCGGTGAGGTGGTCTTCTGCACCAGCATGACGGGCTACCAGGAGGTGCTCACCGACCCCTCCTACGCCGGGCAGGTGGTGGTGCTGACCTACCCCCTGGTGGGTAACTACGGCATCAACTCCCAGGACTTTGAGTCCCGGCGCATCCAGGTGGCGGGCCTGGTGGTGCGGGAGCACTGCCCCTTTCCCAGCCACGGCCTCAGCACCATGTCCCTGCACCAGTTCCTGGCCAAGCAGGGCGTTTCGGGCATCAGCGGGGTGGACACCCGGGCCATCACCCGCCGCCTCCGGACCCGGGGGGTGATGATGGGGCTGCTGGCCCAGGCAGCGCCCGAGGAGGCCCTGGCCCGGCTGGCTGAGGCCCCCAGATATGGCGAGCAGGACTTCGTACTCCAGGTCACCACGGAGTGCCGCTATACCTGGGACGGTGAACCCGAGGGCGGCGCACCAGAGCCTCGCTACCGTATCCTGGTCACCGACTGCGGCCTCAAGTTCAACATCCTGCGCCTCCTGCGGGCACGGGGCTGCGAGGTGGTGGCCATTCCTGCCACCGCCTCCGCCGAGGAGATACTGGCCCTGAACCCCCACGGTATCGTGCTCTCTCCCGGCCCCGGCGACCCGGCCCTGCTGGACTACGTGGTGGCCACCACTCGGAGCCTGGTGGGCCGCGTGCCCCTCATGGGTATCTGCCTGGGACACCAGATCATCGCCCGGGCCCTGGGAGGCCAGACCTTCAAGCTCAAGTTCGGCCACCGGGGGGCCAACCACCCCGTGCGGGATTTGTCCACCGGTCGGGTGTACATCACCGCCCAGAACCACGGCTACGCCGTGGACGCCGACTCTCTCCCCCCGGCCCTGGAGGTGAGCCACCTCAACCTCAATGACGGCACCGTGGAGGGGCTGCGGCACCGGGAGCTGCCCCTGCTGACCATCCAGTACCACTCGGAGGCCTCGCCGGGGCCCCGGGACAACGAGTACCTGTTCGACCGGTTTCTGGAGCTGGTGCGGGAAGGCTTACCTGCGGAACTGGGGCATTGAGATGGGCAAAACCTCTTTAACTTTGGCTCAGAAAAGTTTTAGAATCTTTTCGTCTTTTTTGTCTGAAGGGGCTGACCTGTGTCTGTCAGCGACTTTTTGCTCGCCGAGGGCGTGGAGATGGAGCTCCCGGCTGAGCTGGATGAGATGCTGGGGATCCTGGAGGCGGAGGTGCAAACCTTCGCCCTCGACGACTATCGCTACCGCCTCTCGCCCCTGCGCGGTGTCGTGGGGAGCGAGTGGCGTCTGCTCATCAACCTCACCGGCGGAGACGCTCTGGGGCCCGAAGGGGCGCCCATCGGCTTCCTGGCCCTGGAGCAGCGCCAAGAGGGGGGTACCTCTCTGCGCATCCCGCCGCGCCCGGAGCTGGAGCACGAGAACATGGCCCAGGCAGACCCAGAGGGCACCTTCTACTCCAGCTTCATCTTCCAGCTCCTCAACGCCTTCCAGCAGCGGGGCTATCTGGACCTCCCCGGTACCCTGCCCATCCGCTAATCGGCTTGTCGGCCCTTCCTGCACCTCTCGGCAGGGGGTGAGGCCGTGACGGAGAGCCCTGGGAAGGTCCTGGTCATTGGCTCCGGGCCCATCGTCATTGGCCAGGCGGCGGAGTTCGACTACGCCGGCACCCAGGCCTGCAAGGC
>JBHIBI010000082.1:0-6082 GCA_046758985.1 Dehalococcoidia bacterium | reverse complement strand
CTGCCATGGCGAACTGGGCAGGGGGTGGTGCGGGCGGGTCCACGTAGCTCCCCGGGGGCCGGGCGCCTCCGAGGCCGGAGAACCCCGAGTCTTTCAGCTTCTCCACTCCCGCCGCCAGAACGATGTCATAGATCCCGGCCGCTACCGCATAGGAGGCGTTGCGAAAGGCGTCGGTGGCAGTGGCGCAGGCGTTCTCCACCCGGGTGATGGGGATGTAGCCCAGCTTCAGCGCCTGGGCTAGATGCTGGCCGGTGACGCTCACGGTGCCCACCGTGAACGTGCCCACCGTACCCAACCAGCCTGCCTGGATCTCCTTGGACTCTACCCCGGCATCCTCAAAGGCCTCGTAGCACGCCTCCACCAGCAGGTCGTAGCCATCGCTTTCCCACCGCTCACCAAACTTGCTGCACCCCATGCCGATGATAGCCACCCTATCCCTGATTCCCGGCATAACACTACCCCTTTATGTCAACTATTTGGCACCCTGAGAGGCACGGACTTCCAGTAGTAGTTGTGGATACCACCCACCGTCTGGACCTTTCGGAAGCTCATCTGCACCGGCATGTCCACCTTCACCTCATCCAGCTCCCGGTCGGTCATCATGCATAGCATGCGACCGCCGCCGTCGAAGTTGACCACGGTCACCACCAGGGGCACATCTACCGTCCCCGCCAGATAGTCCATGGAGTAGGTAAAGACGGTGCCCGGCTTATCCGAAAGCCGTATCTGGGTGAAGTCGTCCCGGCTCTGGCACTCGGTACACACGCGCTGGATGGGGTATTGGACGTAGCCGCACTGGTTGCACTTGACCCCATGGAGCCGAATGTTCTGATCCGTCTCCCGCCACAGGGCGGACACCGAGGGTACCTGCGGAGGTGGGCGGCGCGCTGTCCCCTCGGAGGTCCAGGTCTCCCGCCAGCGGGCGTAGGTCTCGTAGCTGGGCAGCGTCGCCCTGGAGCGCACGTAGGGCTGCACACCCCGGTGGTCTCGCAGCTTGCCGATGCCCCGGCTAACGCGGAAGGAGAAGACATCGCCGCCATCCCCGTAGCTCACCACCAGCAGACGGTCTCCTACCCTGCTCTCCCCCAGAGCCGCCACCAGCAGCATCAGGGGATAGGCGGCGCCGGTGTTGCCTACGGTGCCGATGAGGTGGTCCTGCAACTGCTCCGGCGCGAAGCCCAGCCGCCTGCCCATGTCGGCGTGGCGGCGGCCATCGGGCGCATACAGGGCCACCTTGGTAAAGTCCTTGGGCGTGAGGCTGTACCTCTGCATGAAGCCGCCTACGGCCTCGGGGACCACCCGCTGGAACCCTTCCTCAATCACGAACCGGTCCTCCCAGGAGCGCAGGAAGGCGTCTCCTTGGGCACGCCACACATCCAGCATGTGCTCGCTGAGGTGATAGCTCCCCTCGATGCTGGTCACACCCCGCTCCCGGGAGACCAGCAGGGCAGCGGCGCCGTCTCCCAGGTTGCGCTCGGCATCACCCCGGGGAGCGGCGAGGCGCATATCGGCGGCCACCATCAGGACGTTCTGGGCCGACCCGGCGTTGATGGCGTCCAGGGCCATCTTCAGGGCCGTGGTGCCTGCCCGCAGGACCCCGGTCACGTCGGCGGTGAAGATGTCGCGGCGCAGGTCCAGGGCGGTGGCGATGATGGAGGCGGACTGCTTCTCCACGTATGGCGGCGTTGTGGAAGCGAACAGCAGGCCGTCCACCTCCTTCCGCTGGAACCCCCTGAGACAGTCCATGCCTGCGGCTACCGCCATGGTTACGCTGTCCTCATCGAAGTTGGCCACGGCCCGCTCCACCGGAAGGCCCCAGCCGGTGGTCTCTTTGGTCAAGCGGTATCGCGGTATGTAGGCGCCAAAGGATCTGAGGTACACCATGACGTAGCCTCGGGGCAGTTCTCATGGGGCAGCCCCCATGCTAGCAGGGTTCCCTGAGGGTGTCAAATCTGCACCACGCCGGCAGTACCTTCAGCTCCACCCCTAGCAAGAGCTGTTTTTCCACACCTGTGCTACAATGGAAACCACATCAGCAGAGAAGGCCCTTCTTGACACTCGGCAGCAGGCGTTTCCTCACCACCGTCATCCTCCCCCTCAGCTTCTTGGCGGTCCTCCTGGCCGGCTGTGTTCTGGCGACGCCTCCAGCCACCCCTACACCGCCCGCAGAGGTGCCGCAGGAGCTCAGCGGCGTCTGGGAGGTGTGGCAGGTCCTCTCCCAGGAGCACCTCCAGGGAGAGGGCTTGGATGCCGACAAGCTGGAGCTGGGGGCCATCCGGGAGATGCTGGAGGCCCTGGGGGACCCCGACGCTGCAGAGACCATCCGCCAGCAGTACCAGCTCCAGCAGGATGGCCCGGGGGCAGAGCTCAGTGGCATCTGGGAGGTGTGGCGGCTCCTCGCCCAGGCGTCTCCTCAGCAAGCGACCCAGGATGCGGAAGAGCTGGAGGCCGGAGCTATCCGGGGCATGCTGGAGGCCCTGGGAGATCCCTATGCCTCTTACCTCACCCGGCAGCAGTACATGCTGGAGCAGGGTGACCTGGCAGGCTCCTTTCACGGTATCGGCGCCGAGGTGACCATCCGGGACGGGAGGTTGACCATCGTTGCTCCTCTGCCGGACACCCCGGCCGAGCGCGCCGGCATCCTGCCCGGGGACGTCATCCTGGAGGTGGACGGCGAGGACGCCGAGGGGCTCTCCCTGCTGGATTCGGTCTTGAAGATCCGCGGCGCCGAAGGCACGCCGGTCACCCTGCTGGTGCAGCGTCAGGGGCAACCTGAGCCCTTCAGGGTCGCCATTGTCCGCGAGCTTATCCAGATAACCACCGTCTTCTGGGAGATGCTCCCCGACCAGATGGCGCACCTGAAGCTGCGCAGCTTCGCCCGCACCACCGACGAGGAGCTAGCCCAGGCCCTACGAGAGATCGACCAGCAGGGGGGCAAGGCCATCGTCCTGGACCTGCGGAACAACCCCGGCGGCCTCCTGGACGCAACGGTGCGGGCGACCAGCCAGTTCCTCGAAGATGGACTAGTGGTGTACGAGATCGACGGGCGTGGGGAGCGGCGGGACTGGGTGGTGCAGCGGAGAGGACTGGCCCGGGACATCCCTCTGGTGGTGCTGGTCAACCAGTTCAGTGCCAGCGGTAGTGAGGTACTGGCCGGGGCGCTACAGGACCACCACCGCGCAGTGCTCGTGGGCACCCAGACCTTCGGCAAGGGGAGCGTCAACACCTTCCGAGAGCTCCAGGACGGCTCCGCCGTCTACTTCACCATCGCCCGCTGGTACACCCCCAACGGCACCCTCATCGAGGGCGAGGGCATCCTGCCCGACATCCTAGTGGAGATGCCCCCAGACTCGCCCGAGGACCCGCAGCTCCTGAGGGCGGTGGACTACCTGGAGTCCACCATTGCCGTGGGCGTGCCGTGAAGGTAGCCGGATGAACGCCATCGTCAACCGGAAGGCCTACCACGACTATGATATCCTGGATACCCTGGAGGTGGGCCTGGTACTCACCGGCACCGAGATCAAGTCCATCCGCGCTGGCCGGGTGGACCTGCGGGGTGCCTATGCCCGGCCCCAGGGTGGCGAGCTATGGCTCTGCGAGGCTCACATCGCTCCCTACCCTCAGGCAAGGCCTCACAACCACGAACCCCGGCGGCCTCGTAAGCTCCTGCTCCATCGGAAGGAGCTTGACGAGCTGACAGGCCAGGTCTCCCGGAAGGGGCTCACCCTGGTACCCCTGCGGCTGTACATCAAGGGGCACGTGGCCAAGGTTCAGTTGGCCCTGGTGCGGGGCCGCAGGCTGTACGATAAGCGGAGGGCCATCAAGGAGCGGGACATGGACCGGGAGGCCCGGGCCGCTACCAGGCGGCGTCGGTAGAACATTCTTGCGGGAGTGATTGCCTTGCCCCTGGGCTTTGTAGTATAATGATGGTGTTCGTGGGGACGCGCGGGTTCGACAGGGGATCACCCGCGGGAATTGCAGGCCGAGGTGCCATCACCCTCGTAAAACCGGTGGCAACAAAGTAACTGGCGAGCGCGAACTCGCACTGGCTGCCTAAGAACTAGGCGGCCCGCCTCCTCCGGCTCACCCCGAGGGCCGGGGAAAGGCGCCAAGCACTCGGGGTGCGGCTCACCTCCACGCCGATACGAGGCGGCCTAAGAAAGCATCGGCTGGCCTTCTGGGAGGGGGTTGGTAGAGGCCCGGAAGGCGAGAACCATCTACCAGCTAAGCCTGTAGCACATTCCCCAGGGAGTCTCTTGGACGGGGGGTTCGACTCCCCCCCGTCTCCACCAGAAGCCATCCATGGCTGCCTGAAGGGGCAGTCATCTTTTTGTCCCCTCAGGCGTGGGCCATCAGCCCCCCGTCGATGTAGATGGTCGAGCCCACGGTGTAGTCACAGGCGTCGGAGGCCAGGTACACCAGCGCCGCCACCAGGTCCTCGGGCCGCCCCTTGCGGCGCAGGGGGATGTACTGCGTCAGCCGGTCCTGCTGCTGCTCCTCTGGAGAAGGCTCCTCCACGGAAAGCCAGCCGGTTCCCAGGGCGTTCACCCGGATGTTGCTCCGGCTCCACTCCAGGGCCAGGGCACGGGTGAGCTGGAGCACTGCCCCCTGAGAGGCGCAGTAGGCCGTGGCATTCCACAGACCTCGCTCCGCCAGCCCCGAGAGGATGTTCACTATCCGGCCTCCGCCCTGCCGGAGCATCTGCTGGCCCGCCTCCCGGCAGAGGAGGAACAGGCTGCGCACGTTCCGCTGCATCAGGGCATCCCACTCCGCCGCCGTCGTCTCCACGAAGGGCCTGCCCCACTCCACCTGGATATTGGTCACCAAGATGTCCAGCCTCCCCCACTGGCCCACCACCCGTGCCACCGCTGCGGCCACCTCTTCCTCTCGCGTCACGTCGGTAGGAAGGGCCAGGCTCCGCCTGCCCGCAGCGTGGACCCTCTGCTCGGCCTCCGCCAGCTCCTCCTGGGGGGCTCCGGCCACGGCCACATCGGCCCCGGCCTCGGCCAGTCCGGCGGCCAGAACGGGGTTCCCACGGCGGCCGTTGCCAGCCAGGAGGGCCACCCTACCCGTCAGGTTCCATGCCTCAGGGAGCATTGTAACTGCCCTCCAGGGCGTAGCCGGTGGGGGCGAAGCCCCCCGCCAGGGAGCCCCCGTCCAGGACCAACAGCTCGCCGTTCATGTAGTCCGAAGCGTCGGAGGCCAGGAAGACCACGGCCTGTCCCACATCCTCGGGCCTGCCGAAGCGTCCGATGGGCACGAACTCCTCCCGGCGCGCCGTCCCCTCCGCGGCCATAGCACTTCTGGTGGGGATGAATCCCGGCACGATGGTGTTGGAGGTCACACCGTAGCGTCCCAGGCTTATGGCCAGGGTTCGGGTGAGCTGGATCAGGCCCCCCTTGGTACAGCAGTAGGTGTACATATCCCGCCCTCCCCGCAGGCCGAAGCCCGAGGCCACGTTGATGATCTTGCCCCTGCCCTGCTCCACCATGTGCCGGGAAACGGCCCGGGCGCAGTAGAAGGCGCCGCTGAGGTTGACATCCAGAGCCTGTTGCCACGCCTCGTCAGTGATCTCCCAGATGGGACTCCGCACCACCGCCTGGATCAGCCTAGCGTTGTTGATCAGCACGTCCACCCTGTCGAACTCCGCCAGCGTCTGCTGCACCAGCCGCTCCACCTGAGCGGAATCGCTCACGTCGGTGGGGATAGCCAGGGCACGGCGCCCCAGACTGCGCACCTCCTGGGCTGCCTCCTCGATGGGACCAGGACGGCGGGCCCCAATGGCTACGTCGGCCCCGGCCCGGGCCAGGGCCCGCGCCATGGCCAGTCCCAGGCCTGTACCGCCGCCCGTGACGATGGCGCTCCTGCCCTCCAGACTCAGCCGTTTCAGCATGGACTCCTCCTCTGCCCTGCGCTGTCCAGAGCCTCCTCAAGTGTGGCTGGTAACTTCCCCCGCCGGCAAGGTGACCCGACTGCCGTCCCGCCGCCGGAGGACCAGGTTACCTACCTTATCCACATCCTCAGCCACCCCCTCCTCCACCTGCTGGCCCCAGCGCACCGTCACCTGTCGGCCCAGCGTCTC
>JBHIBI010000081.1:0-6131 GCA_046758985.1 Dehalococcoidia bacterium | reverse complement strand
GGGCCTTTAACGTCTGCTTCGTATCGGCCAGGAGGGTCTGCACCTGCTCGTAGCGCACTCCCAGGGTCTCGGCGCAGATCTGGGCCAGGACCGTGGCCACCCCCTCCCCCACCTCCATGACGCCCGCCAGGAGCTGGACGGTGCCGTCGCGGCTCACCCGCACCTCGGCACCGGACTCCTCGTAGGCAGGGCCGCCGCGGTAGATGCACATGGCCACGCCCATACCCCGCTTCAGAGGGCCTGCGTCGGAATTGGGAGGGCGTCGCTGCTGCCAGCCGATGGCCTGGGCACCCTTGCGGAGGCACTCCTCCAGGCCGTTGCTGGAGAAGGGGATACCTCCCTCCACCGGCTGGGTGTCCACAATCTGGTCTGGGGGGGTCTGCCGCACGCCGGGCTGTCCCTCCGGTTTCACCCCGTTCCTCAGCCGGAACTCCAGGGGGTCCATGCCCAGGGCCTCGGCCACCTTGTCCATGTGCACCTCCAGGGCGAAGTGGCCCTGGAGCGCGCCCAGGCCCCGATAGGAGCCTCCCACGGGGCAGTTGGTATACGCCAGAAACCCCTCGAACTTGGCGCTGGGGCAGGTGTACAGGTAGAGGGCGGCTTGGCCGACACGGCGGAGCACCCGGGGGCTCGAGGCCGTATAGGCCCCGCTATTCATGACGCTCCGGGCGTAGATGGCCGTGATCGTGCCGTCTCTCTTCACCCCCACCTTCAGGTAGACCAGGGTCTCGGGACGGACCCGCCCGGCCACGAACTCCTCCTGACGGGTGTACTCGATACGCATGGGGCGGCCCGTCTCCCTGGCCAGGAGGGCTGCCAGGGCTCCCAGCCGGCCCTCGTCCTTGTTGCCGAAGCCACCACCCAGGAAGCCCCCGATGACCCGGACTCGCTCCAGGGGAAGGTCCAGGGTGCGGGCTAGATGGGCCCGGTCAACGTGCACCCCGCGGCTGGACTTCCAGATGGTCAGATGGCCGTCCTCCCAGGTGGCCAGGGCAGCCCGGGGCTCCAGGGCCGCCCCCGAGTGGACCTGGGTGCGATAGTTCCCCTCAATGACCAGGTCCGCCTGGGCAAAGCCCTCCTCGACACTGCCTCGCTCCAGGACCATGGGCTTCCCGTCCACCAGGTTGCCTTCGGCGTGCACCCTGGGGGCGTCGGGCTGGAGGGCCTCCTCGGGGTCCAGCACAAAGGGCAACACCTGGTACTCCACCTCGATGAGCCCCAGCGCCTCCTCGGCGAGGTCTTCATCCTCCGCAACCACGGCGGCCACCTCATCCCCCACGAAGCGCACCTCGGTGTCCAGGATAGGCATATCGGGGTCCACTAGGCCCTGGGGGACGTTAAAGGGCGTGAGGACGGCATGGACACCCGGCAGTTGCAACGCCCGGGAGGCGTCCACCCGAAGAACCCGGGCATGGGCATGGGGACTCCGCAGGACCTTCCCATAGAGCATACCCGGCAGCTTGAGGTCGGCGGTGTACTGGGCCTGCCCGGTGAGCTTCTCCCGCAACCCCTTGCGCTCCACCGGCTTGCCCACGACTGTCACAGCCTCAGCCATGAGCGCTCCCCTTGCGCTGAAGCTCTGCCGCTGCCAGTACGGACTCGATGATGCGCCCGTAGGCGTTGCAGCGACAGAGGTTGCCCGCCAGGGCCCGACCCACCTCCTCGACCGTGGGGTTGGAAGTTCTGTCCAGCAGCGCCTTGGCCGACATCAAGAAGCCAGGGGTGCAAAAGCCACACTGGGCACCGTCCTCCACCAGGAAAGCCTGCTGAATGGGATGAAGGTGGTCCAGGTCGCCCAGACCCTCCACGGTGAGCACCTCGCGCCCCTGGGCCTCCAGCGCCAGGACCAGGCAGCTACAGACCTGCTGGCCATCCAGCAGAACGGTGCAGGCGCCGCAGTCCCCGCTGTCGCAGCCCCGCTTGGGGCCAGTGAGGTTCAACTCCTCTCGCAGGGTCCGCAGCAGGGTCCAGTGGTGTTGAACGGTCAGGTGTTGCGGCTTGCCGTTGAGGGTGAAGCGCAACTCAGCGGTATAGCGAGGCTTCGGTACTACACTCGTGGTCGACTCCTTCGCCCTCATCGTCACCGTTCAGTAGCAAGAGGTACGGGGCTATCATAACGAAAGTGAGCATGCCACGCAAGGGAACACCGGTATCCACGAGGCACCGGTGCGCACCTCCACCGGGGCAGCTATAATAGACCCCCTGTCCAGAAACCGGCAAGCCCCCACAGGAGGTGTCCTGATGGCCTACCAGACCATCCTCTATGAGACCAAGGAGAGCGTGGCGGTCATCACCCTGAACCGGCCCGAGGTGCTCAACGCCATCACTGACACCATGCAGGAGGAGCTCCAGGATGCCCTGGACGCGGCTGAGGCCGAGAGCCAGGTTCGGGCCCTGGTACTCACCGGGGCGGGCCGGGGCTTCTGCACCGGGCAAGACGTTCGGGCTATGGCCCAGTCCAGTCTGGAGAGCCAGCACCGCTTGGAGAGGTACGAGACCACGCTCCTGCGCCTCCACACCATCGAGAAGCCGGTCATCGGGGCCATTAACGGGGTGGCCGTGGGTGCTGGCTGCAACCTGGCCCTGGCCTGCGACCTCCGTATCGCCTCGGACCAGGCCTCCCTGGGGCAGGTGTTCGTCCGCATCGGGCTGGGGCCCGATACCGGCGCCAGCTACTTCACCCCCCGGCTGGTGGGCATGGCCCGGGCCGCCGAGCTGCTGTTCACCGGACGCATCGTGGACGCCACCGAGGCGGAGCGCATAGGGCTGGTAAACCGGGTAGTGCCCCACCAGCGGCTCATGGAGGAGGTCATGGCCCTGGCCGCCTCTCTGGCCCAGGGGCCTACCAAAGCCATCGGCGCCGCCAAACGGGCCCTCCGGTTCAGCCTGCACCACCCGCTGGAGGAGGCGGTCCGCTTCGAGCACCAGCTCCAGCGGGAGCTGGTGCAGACCCAGGACCACCAGGAGGGTGTGGCCGCCTTCCGGGAGAAGCGCCAGCCCCACTTCACCGGACAGTAAACCCAGTGTAAAGCGGCCCCCGTATCCCGGCTGCTGTCTGGGCCAGGCCCATGAGGCCGGCCTTGGCTGCGGCGTAGTTCACCTGACCGAAGTTCCCAAAGGCCGAGCTGGAAGAGATGGTGAGGTATAATCGGGGAGGAGGCAAAGGCGGGGGACGATGACAACCCTGGAACACACTCTGGGCGAGCTGCTGAAGCGGCGGGGCCTGATGCTGGCCGTGGCCGAGTCGGCCACTGGCGGCCGCATCGCCGATCGCCTCACCAACGTGTCCGGCAGCTCGGCCTACTTCCTGGGCGGCGTCGTCGCCTACGACAACCAGGCTAAGGTGCGGCTGCTGGGCGTCGCCCAGGAGACCCTGGAGCGCTTCGGGGCGGTGAGCCCGGAGACGGCGCAGGAGATGGCCCAGGGCGTCCGCACGCTCTTCGCTGCTGAGGTGGGCCTCTCCTCCACGGGCATCGCCGGGCCCACGGGGGCCACGCCCCAGAAGCCCGTGGGACTGGTCTTCATCGGCGTGGCCAGCCCCCGGGGAGTCCACGCACAGCAATTTCTCTGCCAGGGCTCGCGAGAGGAGAACAAGGAGGCCTTCACGCAGGCAGCCCTGACCCTGCTGCGGGAGGAGTTGGAGAAGTGGTCCAGCGGCGGGTAGTCACCTGCTTCCTGCGGCACGGCGACCGCATTCTGGTGCTGCGGCGTAGCGCCAGGGTCAGCACCTACCAGGGCCGCTGGGCGGGCGTCAGCGGGAGTATCGAGGGGGGCACCAGCCCCCGGGAGCAGGCCCTGCGGGAGCTACAGGAGGAGACAGGCCTGGCCCCCCACCAGGTGGAGCTGCTGCGGGAGGCGGAGCCCCTGGTCGTGGAGGACCCTCAGGCAGGCGTGACCTGGCTGGTCCACCCCTTCCTCTTCGCCGTCCAGGACCCCGCCAAGATACGCCTGGACTGGGAGCACACCGAGGCCCGGTGGGTCGAGCCCGACGAACTGGAGCGGCTGGAGACGGTGCCCAAGCTGAAGGAGACATGGGAGCAGCTCTGGAAGAGGTCACCAGAAGGCTAGAGGCCCTTCGCACCGACCGGGAGCATGGTGCTACCTTCCTGGCCCGGGAGGCGGTGCATATCCTGGCCCTGGCCGCTGGGGGTTTCGCCCAGCCCCAGGGTCTTCAGGAGGAGCTGCGCCAGGTGGCCGAGGCACTCTACCAGGCCAGGCCCACTATGGCCGCCGTGAAGAACGTGGTGCGCCGGTTCCTGTGGGGGCTGGAGACTCAGCGGGACCGAGCAAGCCCTTCGACACGGCTCAGGGCGGGCCCTTCGGCCGCGCTCAGGACGAGCGCCCTCGCCCTCTGTAGCGACCTAGAGCGGTGGCTGGACCTGGCCTCGGAGAAGGCAGTGCAGCAAGGGGCCGGGCTGCTGCCTACCCACAGCACAATCTTTACCTGTAGCTTCAGCTCCACCGTGGTGCGTGTCTGCCAGGCGGCCCGGGAGGCGGGGAAGGAGGTCCACGTGCTGGCGCTGGAGTCACGGATGGGGGACTTGGCCTACGGAGAGCGGGTGGCCGCGGCGCTGCGGGAGGCTGGGGTGCCCAACGAGGTGGTGCCCGACAGCCTGCTACGCCAAGGCGTCCAACAGGCCGACCTGGCCTTGGTCGGGGCCGACAAGGTGCTTCCCCAGGGAGCGGTCATCAACGGGACACCCACCCTGGAGGTGGCCCGGGCAGCCCGGGGAAGAGCGCCCTTCTACGTGGTCTGCGAGAGCTTCAAGTTGGACGACGACCCCTACCGGGAGGAGGGATTTGACCTGGTGCCCCCAGAGCTGGTCACTGCCATCGCCACCGACCTGGGCCTCCTCCGTCCGGGGCAGGTGCGCCGGGCCTTCCAGGGCCTCGCCCACCGGGGCTAAGGCTCAGCCCCAAACATAAGCGGTCGTCCTGTTCAGGAGCGGTGGGCCGCAGTGACGATCTTCCGAGCTTGTCTTGCAACGTGCTCGTTCAGGAAGGCCACCACGCGGTCGAGCGTCTCCCGCTGCAGCGCATCTGCCTGGTATCCCCCCACGACCTCCGTTATGATCCCTTCATGGTTGGTGTGTACCGTCTCCGTCCGTCGTGGCCCCCACTGATAGCCGTGGGCTGGGTGATCCCAGCTCTCCCAATAGGCGTTCTTGCCCGCCCGTTTGAGCAGCTCGTACAGCTTATGGAACAATCCCTGCAGGTGGTCTGTGTCGCGCCCCAGTACCAGAATCGGGACAGAGGGCGATATCCGCTGGATACGCTCCAAGGCGCGATCAAGGCCGATCTGAAAGTCGGATAGATCGGCGTTAAACTGCATACCCTCGTTGGTTCGCTGCCCTTCATGACGCAGCCCAAGGTATTCGATGACGGCGGGCTCGGCGGGCACGAGGGCCGCTGGCCCCTCTTGGATCTCGGAAATAAGCTTCATCTGCAGTTCGCCGCCATGGCTTACCCCAAAGAAACCTACCCGCTGGGGATCAACGTAGGGCTGCCGTTGGATGTAGCGGAACGTGGTGATCAGGTCGTTGTGGTCCAGCACAGCGGGAATATCGGTGCCGTAGGCTTCCTCGATCTCCATACGGCCTTCGGTGTAGCATACGACATAGCCCTCTTCCAGGAGACGGTCGAAAAGAAAGCCGCGGTTGAGCATCTGGTCTACCAGCCAGGAGATGCCGAGACCGCCGGAGCCACCGTGCATGCACAGCATGGCAGGGAATGGCCCTGGCCCAGGGGGCTTTCGCACCACGGCCGGGACGTACAACCCATCATCGGTAAAGACCAGGTGCAACATGATAGGCGAGTCACTGGCGGGGGTGCCCACCTGGACAACGTAGTCCAAAGGGCCCGTAATCGGGGTCCCGGGACGGAACGACCAGCCGCCCGGACGAGTTAAATCACGCTTAGCCATTTCAACTCCCCTTTCGTGTAGCTATACTGAGCTCTACCATTATATTTCAGACGACGGTTCCCCCAGATGCTCCTGACCCTTAGACCCGCGCCAACAGGTCCCCCAGGGGACGCACATCCTCCAGGCTCTCCAGGCGGGAAAGCAGGTCGATGCAGCGGTCCATCTGCTGGTCGGAGAGCACGGCCCCGGCCACGCCGCGGAACTTCTT
>JBHIBI010000080.1:0-6170 GCA_046758985.1 Dehalococcoidia bacterium | reverse complement strand
CCCTGGCCCAGGCCGCGGATCTCGAAGAGGGGCGTGAAGTACCCGTCCTCCAGTGCACCGGACTCGAGATCGATCTCAAAGACCTGGTTGAACCTGCCTACCAGCAGTCTGGGGCCTTGAAGAAGGGTGACCACCTCGGCGGCTTCGGCACCGAAGGGTTGATAGAAGGGGTCGCCGAAGTTGGCGTCGAACACGCTCAGGGAGGCCACTACATTCCCTGTATCCTTGTCGATCTTGTGGAACACATCATTGAACTGCTCGTAGCCGATCAGTTGAGTGCCGTCGTAGGCCAGGCCTCCGATGGGGCCCACAAACGAGGGCAGGCTCAGGGTCGCCAGCACATCGCCGTTGCTGAGGTCCAGCTTGCTAATGGAGACGGGGAAGGTGGCGTTATCAGCCACGAAGAGCTCGCCTTGGACGATAACCCCCGCCTCAATCCAGTTGCTGGGGGTGGTGAGCATCCGCAGCTCCACGCCGGTGGCATCCGTCACCCGGATGCCGTCGTTAGGCTCCCCGTCGACACCGATGAAGATCTCCTCCGTGGCGCTGTCCTTGGTAATAAAGGTGGGGAAGTTGGAGAAGCCGCTGATGGGTCCCGCCGGGCCGGAGACGGTGGAGGCGTAAATGATCCGTACATCGGCGACGGCGAATAAAACGTCATCCATTGATACAAGGCCCAAGCCGGTCAGGTTGTCAGGGATGGAGCCACCACCGGACGTGGGGAAGACAAGGCTCACGAAGGCCCCGTTGGAATCGAACTCCAGAATGGCGGCGTCATTTTGGGTGTAGGCGGTGCCCAGGAAGGTGTCGGTGTCAGGGTTGTACACCAGGGCCTCAAACCCCGGCTTTCCCACAGGGCCCAGGGGCACCGTAAAGGAGCCCAGCACGGTTCCCGCGAAGGGGTCCACCGTCACGATGGTGACCGACTGGGAGGGGTCGGACTGAAACTCCGCCACGTACACGTTGTTGAAGCTGTCCACGGCGAGGCCGCCGGGCCGGTTGCTCAAAACCCCGGAGAGGTCTACCACCGAGCCCTGGAGCCCGCCGTTGAGGTCGAAGCGGGCCAGAAAGGCGTCGGCGCCACTGGTGCCGCCAACAACGACCACGTCGACCACGCCGCTGTAGGAGAGGACGGTCACGCCCTGGATTTCGTCGGTGGGGTAGCCGCCGATGTTGGGGATCTGGAAAGAGCCGTTGAAGAACCCGTTGGTGGGGTCAATCCTGCCCACGACATCGTTCTGTCCTGGAAAGCCATCCACCACCACCACGAGCTCGTTTCCAAAGCTGGCACCCAGTACCATTGCGTCGAAGGGGGTGTTGGGCACGCCGGGCACGTCGCCGATGATATCGAAATCGGGGAAGGGTGGCGGGCCGTCGCCGGGCCCGCCAGGCCCGCCGGGCCCACCACCGGGTATGACAAAGCGGAAGGTGGGGTTCTCAATGGGGCCCGCTGGGGCTGGAGGCACGGGAAACGTCAGGATCGGGGGTTTGTAGGTGACGGTGATGTCGATGGAACCTCCACCGCTCCCGCCCAGGTACCCGTAGCCGTAGCCCACGTTCAGGTCAATGTTCACAAAGGCCACCTGGGCCACCAGGCTCACGTTGCTCTCATTGCCGGGGACGGTGATGTCATTGTAGGAGCCATCCGGCTTGAAAAAGTCGGCGGGGAGCTGGTTGGTCAGGTCTTGAGTCCCCTCCACCAGGGGGATGCTGATGGGGCTGAAGGGAGTGGCCCCCTGCACCTCTATGCTCACAGAGTCCGGGACCTGCTCCGCCTCATTGAACTGGAGGGTGATGGGAAAGACGATGGGCTCACCGAGCTTATACGTGGGCGTTTGCTGCGCCTGCTCCTTATCGGTAGTAATGGTGGCGGTCAGGCTGAGGGCTACGCCTGTGGGTAGCGCGAGGAGGAGAGCTACGAGAAAGAGAGTGAGCCCCAGCGATGCAGAGACTCTTGCGTACTTCTTGAATACTCTTTTACCCAACCTCAGCCCCCTTCCTCCCTAAGGAACCCTCCGTAGCCCCAGCAGGGGACCTACGGATTTATGGACAGGTCATTTGGCTTGCCTCACATAGCTTCCTTTTCTGAACTGCTAACACCCATGCCATGCATGGTCGAGGACACTTCGATGAGGTCCCGTCTCGTCTCCACCGGGGACGCTCGCCGTATCCCCATTGAGCCCCAGATAGGGCAGTTTGTCGTCGGGGTTTTCGCGTAGCGCGGCTAAGCGTTTTTCTGGACGCAGTCCATCCGGGGTTCCCCTACGCTATCTCCAGGCGGATGACGGAGGGCTAGTGCGTTGGTCTCACAGACGAAGACCTCCCCCCGATACCAACCGGTGACCCGGGAAAAACATCTCGCTGGTCCCAGCGGGCCTGTGCGGAGCCGGAGAGTCAGCGTGGTTATTCCCGCGTTGAACGAGATTCAATCCATCAAAACCGTGGTAGCAAGCATCCCCAAGGATACGCTGCATGCTCTCGGCTACGAGGTGGAGATCATCGTGGTGGATAATGGCTCAGCGGACGGCACTGGGGACGCCGCTTGCGAGGCAGGGGCTACCGTCGTCGTTGAACCCCGGCCCGGTTACGGATGCGCCTACAAGGCCGGCTATGCTCAGGCACGCGGGGAGATCCTCATCTCCCTGGACGCTGATCTCACCTATCCTTCGGAGGTGATCCCCGAACTGGCGCGGAAGATGGACCAGGAGGGATATGACTTTATCACCACCAACCGCATGGCAGAGCTGGCCAAGGAGTCCATGGGACTCCGCAGTCGTCTCGGAAATAAGTTCCTCAGCTTTGCATCGGCACGGTTGTGCGGTATCCCGTTGCAAGACTTTCAATCGGGTATGTGGCTCATTCGCCGCACGCTGCTGGATCAGCTTCACCTCGCCTCCGATGGCATGCCCTTCTCCAACGAGCTCAAGATTCAGGCAGTCCAAAGGGCACGCCATTGGCTCGAAGTTCCCATCGAGTACCGTCCGCGAGTGGGACCCAGCAAGCTGCGCGCCTGGCGTGACGGTTGGGCCACCCTTTTCACGTTGCTACGCCTTCGCTGGACGCGCCAGCCGAGCACTGACTTGCGGCCCGAGAGGCCTGTATCCAAGGTCGCGACCCGGGAACATTAGGTGCCGACCTGGTACTGGGGCTAGGACGGTCACTGCGCCTTAGCAGGCAAGATGCTGAAGCCGATTCGCTCGTGAGGGTATGCGTCTCGTCCTGACGACCGACTACTACTGGCCTCACCTGGGAGGTGGGGTAGAGGTAGTGGTCCAACAACTGGCGGAGCGGCTTGCTCGGAGAGGCTACGCCGTCTCTGTGTTAACGCTGAACACCAGGGGAGCCCCCCCGATGGAGCGCGTGAACAGCGTGGCTATCTTCCGCGTGCCAGCTCTTGAGGTGACGCGCCTGCTGGGGATGCAGCTAGCCCTTCCGCTCCATCTCCTCAGATTCGCCCTCTTCTTGCGCTCTTACCAGCCTGACGTTGTCCATGTGCATGGCCGGTTCTTTGCCACCTCTCTGCTGGCCATGCTCTTTCGGCAGCATACCCCTCTGGTGTTCACCCTCCATCTTGGGCCAGTGAGGATGGGGAAGGCGGTGGCCCTCTACGAAAGGGTCATCTCCAGGAGGCTGTTAAGGGCTGCCAATACGGTGACTGCGGTAAGCTGTCTGGCAGCCCAGGTCTGGCCTGGTGCCCGGGTTATCCCCAACGGAGTGGATATAGAGCGCTTCCAGCCCTCTACCAACGGAAGGGATGGCTTTCGGGTCATGTGTGTTGGACGCCTGGTACGCAACAAGGGGCCTGAGAGGCTGCTGGAAGCCGTTCCCCATATGTATCCCGGAATAAAGGTCATCTTCTTGGGAGACGGACCCTTACGTTCCCGGTTGCAGGTCAGGACCCGTCAATTGGGAGTGGCCGACCGGGTGACCTTCGCAGGTATGCGGGGCGATGTTCACCGTGTTCTCCCTGCTGGCAGTCTTCTGGTGAGGGTATGTGATACCGAAGGGATGTCCCTGGCGGTGCTGGAGGCCCTGGCGTGCGGGCTCCCCGTCATCGCATCGCCGGCAAGTGCGGGAGACCTCATAGAACACGGGGTCAACGGCTATAGGCTTGCGGAGATGTCGCCCGGAGAGATTGCGGACTACGTGAACAGGCTCTACCTGAGTCCGGAGAGACTGAGGGAGATGTCCGGGGAGGCTCGACGTACGGCAGAGCGGTTCTCGTGGGAAAAGGCCGTCGATGCATATGAAGAGGTGTACGCGGAGCTTCTGCGAGGGAAACGTGATGCGTAAGCTCAGGGTCGGTGTCGTCGGTTCAGGATGGGTGGCGCAGCATCGGCACATTCCCTGCTGGCGTCAAGTGGGGGCCGAAATCGTTTCCGTCTGTACTCGGGCCTCCCCCGTGGAGACGGTGAAGAGGGTGAAAGTGGCGCACGTAACGGCCCACCTGGAAAACCTCATCAAGCAAAAACCGGACGTGGTCTCGGTCTGTAGTCCTCCGCAGTACCACCTGGAGCACACCAGGATGCTGGTGGAGGGTGGCATACCCGTTCTTCTGGAGAAGCCACTGGTGGCGACCGTAGAGGAGGCGGAGAGCCTGCGCTACCTGGTGCTGCAGAGTGGCGTGCCGGTGTGCCCCGCACATAGCTTTCGGTTCTGTTCGGCTGTGCGAGGTGCCTGGGATGCCCTCTCCTCTGGAGAGGCAGGTGAGCTGATCGCTGTGGCCGGGGTCCAGCTCTCCAGCTTTGCTCGACGCCTCCCCACCTGGTTCGGCGAGCTCCACGGCGGTCTCTACTGGGATGAAGCCCCGCACCTTCTTTACCTTCTGGACGCCTTTCTGGGGAAGGCGGAGCTCATGGACTCTCGGGTTGCCTGGGAGGGCTCTCCGACCCCGCGGACCGTGAGCGCTGAGCTCTCCGGGGAGCGTGGCGTCGGGAGCCTCCGTATGGTGTTCGGAAGCGGCGTGAGTGAGTGGCACGTGGTCATCGTGGCGACCAAGCGCGTCATTGACATCGACCTCTTTCGCGACATCTGTATCGTGCTCCCTTCCGATGGGGCTCACGACCGGGTGGGCGTAGCCAGGACCAGTCTGAGCATGCTGGTCCAGCATGTGGTGGGCTTTGGCGCATCGGGATGGAAGCACCTGAGGGGAAAACTCTACTACGGCCACGATGAGCTGATACGACAGTTCGCTGAGAAGCTGGAGCCTCCTGTCAACCTCCTGGAGGAGGGGCTGCGGACCGTCTGCCTCACGCACGGGATCCTCCAGTGCCATGCCATCAAGTCTGCAAGTTAGGCAGTGGTGAGGAAGGGGTGCAAGCTCCTGACCAACTGGAGCACAGGTGACTGTACTCTGGAACAGCCTGAGGCGCATCTCGAGCACCGCCGGGGTGGCTGAGCTGCGGCGGGGCCAGGCGATCTTCGTAGCACTGGTGCTCTGCGGCCTGGTTATGCTCTATCTTCTCGGCTTGCTTACCAGAGCAGGCGCACCCTCAGGCTCGGATCCCGGCAACTGGCTGGCTTTTAGCCACGAGTTATTTGGGGAGAGGGTCAAAGCCGCCGCCGCCACCTACCCTCCGGTCGCACCTGCCCTGGTGAAGTGGCTCTCCCTCTTCTTTCCCCCCCTGGTGAGTGTGAGCATTCTCGGTGCTGCCACTTCCGTCCTCATCGGCATACCCTTCTTCTTGCTGGTCCATCAGAGGGCTGGAATCCTGTGGGCCCTCCTCTTTACCCCCGGCGTCCTTTTTCTTGGCTACTCCATGGAGATGCTGGCCTGGGGGGGCTATCCCCAGTTGTTGAGCCAGGCCCTCCTGCTCTTCACCCTGTACTGGTTGGGCAAGGGCCTGCTGGAGAACCGGCGGCTCTTCCTGGTCTTGGGGGCGGCCTCGGCCAGTTTGAGTGTTGGGACTTCCACCTTCGGAGTTGTGTTCTTGGGGGTGGCAGTACCCCTCTCCCTGCTCTTCCTGGTGACACAAGAACGGCTCCACGTCAGGAAGGTTGCCCTTCAGGTAGGCGTGTGGGGGGCCTTGGTGGTGGGGATGAGCCTGGTGTTCCTACCTTTTTACCTGAACACCATTGAGCTGCAAGAGGGCCGAGCATGGAACCCTCACGGCTACAGCCTGGCGACGTCCCCAGCGGCCTTTGCCTATGTGTTCCAGGAGTGGCCTGAT
>JBHIBI010000079.1:0-6203 GCA_046758985.1 Dehalococcoidia bacterium | reverse complement strand
ACTGTTTGATGAGCCCTCTGGTGAAAAGGATACGAACCAGGGGGCACTGCGGATTTCGGCCCCCTAGTTCTCCAAGGTGTAACCGAATTGAAAGGGCTGGCCCAATGCCGTAGAATTGCCTCCGAAGGGCGCTTTCTGGAATCAACATCTGGCGAGAGACATTGTTCCTCAGGAGGAGGCTTACTCGGCCCTCTCTGTGGGGGTTGCCACCGCCGAAAGGAGGACTTGAGGCCATGGCGGTCAGCGTAGAGCGCAAGCTGGTCTATCCCTTCCGCGACGGCAGCGCTAGTATGCGCGACCTGCTGGGGAGCAAGGGGGCCAACCTGTGCGAGATGACCCGGCTGGGCATCCCTGTGCCCCCGGGCTTCGTCATCACCACCGACGCCTGCCGGGAGTACTACGCCCAGGGGAAAGGGCTCCCCGAGGGCCTGTGGGACCAGGTGATGCGTAACGTCCAGGGGCTGGAGGAGGAGACGGGCAAAAGGGTTGGCTCAGCGGAGAGCCCGCTGATCGTTTCCGTCCGGTCGGGGGCCGCCGTCTCCATGCCAGGTATGATGGATACCATCCTGAACCTGGGCATGAACGACGCTATCGCCCCGGCACTGGGCAGGCTCATGGGGGACCCGCGGTACGCCGTGGACGCCCACCGGCGCCTCATCCAGGGCTTCGGGCATGTGGTGCTGGGGCTCCCCCGGGAGCCCTTCGAGGAGGCGCTGACCCGCTCCAAGGAGCGGGCGGGGGTACAGTTCGATTACGAGCTGGAGAGCAGCGCCCTGGAGGAGCTGGTCGAGGAGTACAAGGGGGTTATCCAGAGCCAGGCGGGGAGGGAGTTCCCCCAGGACCCCTGGGAACAGCTCCGGGCCGCCATCGAGGCGGTCTTCAGGAGCTGGAATACCCCCCGGGCCGTGACCTACCGGGACTACCACGGCATCTCTCACGACCTGGGCACGGCGGTGACGGTGATGCTGATGGTCTTCGGCAATCTGGGGCCCGACAGCGGCACGGGTGTCCTCTTCACGCGGAACCCCTCCACTGGGGAGAAGGGGCTCTACGGCGAGTACCTGGCCAACGCCCAGGGCGAGGATGTGGTGGCGGGGGTGCGAACGCCGGAGCCCATCGCCCAGTTGGCCCAGTGGATGCCTTCGCTGTACCAGCAGTTGACCGGGGTGACGGAGCGGCTGGAGCGCCACTACCGCGACGTGCAGGACGTGGAGTTTACCGTGGAGCGGGGCCGGCTCTATGTGCTCCAGACGCGCACCGGGAAGCGGACGGCCCCCGCCGCGGTGAAGATCGCCGTAGATATGGTGCAGGAGGGAATCATCACCAGGGAGGAGGCCTTGCAGCGGATGGACCCCAACGCGGTCTCCCAGATTCTTCTGCCTCGCTTCGACCCACAGGCCAAGGAGGAGGCCACCATGAGGGATGCCCTGCTGGCCCAGGGATTCAACGCCTCCCCCGGAGCGGCCACCGGGGAGGTGGTGCTGGACGCCGACGAGGCGGTGCGGGCGGCAGAAAATGGCAAGCGGGTCATCCTGGTGCGTCCCGAGACCAGCCCCGATGACGTCCACGGCATCCTCAAAGCCGTGGGGGTCCTCACCAGCCGGGGTGGAGTCACCAGTCACGCCGCCGTGGTGACCCGGGGCCTGGGCAAGCCCTGTGTGGTGGGCTGTGAGGAGCTCACCGTAGACCTGGAGGGGCGCCGGCTGGTGGCCAGGGGTGTCACCCTTCGGGAGTACGACGAGATCAGCATCGACGGGGCCACGGGCGAGGTCTTCGTGGGCCGCATCTCCACGGTGCCTCCCCAGCTCCACGAGATGGAGGAGCTGATGACCCTCCTGGGCTGGGCCGACGCGGCACGCCGCCTGGGGGTGTGGGCCAACGCCGATACTCCCGAGGACGCCGCCCGGGCCCTGGAGCTGGGGGCCGAGGGCATCGGCCTGTGCCGCACGGAGCACATGTTCTTCCAGCCGGAGCGGCTGCCCCTGGTCCGCCAGCTCCTGCTGAGCGCCACCGAGGCGCAGCGGCTGGAGGCAGAGGTCCAGGCGTTGCGGCAGCAGCTCGCGGAGGGGCAGCCAGGGGCAGGCTCGGAGGAGAGGTTGAAGGAGCTGGAGGCCCAGTGGGAGGCCAGCCCGGCGGTGCGACAGTACCGGGAGGCCCTCCAGGAGCTGGAGAGGTTCCAGATAGCGGACTTCCTCGGTATCTTCAGGGTGATGGTGGGGAAGCCGGTGGTCGTCCGGCTGCTGGACGCCCCCCTACACGAGTTCCTGCCCCCCTACGAGGAGCTGCTGATAGAGGTGACGCGACTCCAGGCCCAGGGCGTGCCCACCTCAGAGGTGGAGGAGAAGGCGCGGTTGCTGAACCTGGTGCGCTCTCTACGGGAGGCCAACCCCATGCTGGGGCACCGGGGCTGCCGCGTGGGGCTGACCTTCCCCGAGATCTACGAGATGCAGATGCGGGCCATCGTCACCGCCGCTGGTCGCCTGGCGGGGGAGGGGGTGGAGGTCCACCCGGAGGTCATGATACCGCTGACCGCCCATATCAACGAGCTGCGCTGGCTGCGCCAGAGGCTGGTAAAGGTGGCCGAGGGGGTGCCAGAGGCCCAGGGGGTCAGCTACAAGTTTGGCACCATGATCGAGGTACCCCGGGCCGCCCTCACCGCTGGCGAGGTGGCCCAGGAGGCGGACTTCTTCAGCTTCGGCTCCAACGACCTCACCCAGACCACCTACGGCTTCAGCCGCGACGACGCCGAGGGGAAGTTCCTGGGCTTTTACCTGGAGCAGGGTATCCTGCCGGTGAACCCCTTCCAGACCCTGGACCCTCAGGGGGTGGGGAGGCTCATCGAGCTGGGCACCGAAGAGGGCCGCAGAACCTGTCCCGACCTGAAGGTGGGCATCTGTGGTGAGCACGGCGGGGACCCGGAGAGCATCGCCTTCTGCCACCAGGTGGGACTGGACTACGTGAGCTGCTCTCCCTTCCGGGTGCCCCAGGCGCGGCTAGCGGCCGCCCAGGCGGCGCTGCGCGGTTGACTCTAGCGGTCCCGCTGCATGAACTGGAAGAGCTTGCCCTCGGTCTTGATGGCGGGGGCCACCACTAGCTCGGCCTGTTGCAGGTCGCGGATGGTGAGGGCGCCGCACATCCCCATGGCCACCTTAAGGGCACCCATCAGGTTCTGCGTACCGTCGGTGACGGCGGAGGGCCCGAAGAGGATCTGCTGCAGGGTCCCCCTGGTGCCCACGGTGATACGGGTGCCCCGGGGCAGCGCCGGATGGGGGCTGGCCATACCCCAGTTGAAGCCGTGGCCGGGGGCCTCCTCGGCCTGGGCCAGGGGGGTGCCCAGCATCACGGCGTCGGCACCGGCCACGATGGCCTTGCAGATATCGCCGCCGGTACGCATCCCCCCGTCGGTGATGACGGCCACGTACTTCCCCGTGCGCTGATAGAACTCCTCCCGGGCGGCGGCGCACTCTAGGGTCGCTGTGACCTGGGGTATGCCCACCCCCACCACCTCGCGGGTGGTACAGGCGGCGCCGGGCCCGATGCCCACCAGCACGCCGTCAATACCCGTCTCCATCAGCTCCAGGGCGACGCTGTAGGTGGCGCAGTTGCCCACGATGACGGGGGCCTTCAGATGCTCGCACAGCTCGGAGAAGATAAGCCCCCGGTAGCTGCGGGACTCGTGCCGGGCGGTGGTGACAGTGGACTGGACCACCAGCAGGTCGGCCCCCGCCTCCACGGCCATGGGCGAGAGGTGCTTGGTGTTCTGGGGGGTGACGGAGACGGCGCAGACGGCCCCGCTCTCCTTGATCTCCTGGACCCGCTGGGCCACCAGCTCCTCTTTGACGGGGCCCGAGTAGAGCTTCTGGAGCAGGGGGGTGACCTGCTCCTGGGGGGCCGAGGTGATGGCCTCCAGCACCTCGTAAGGGTCGTCGTTGCGGGTGTAGATGCCCTCCAGGTTGAGGACGCCCAGCCCTCCTACCTGGTGCATCAGCCGGGCGAAGGCGGGGGAGACCACTGCGTCCATGGCTGAGGCCAGCACGGGGATGGCGAAGCTCAGGTTGTTCAGGGAGAACTCGGTGGAGGCCAGGTCGGGGTTGATGGTGACCGCGCCAGGGGCGATGGCGACCTCATCGAAGCCGTAGGCCCTGCGGAGCTCCTTGAACTGAGGGACGCCCATGGCCGCCTCGCTGGCGCTTTTCGTCGCCGGTTTGGCAGGACTATAGCAAAGGGCCTGGGGGAAGTCAAGGGTGGGGGGAGGTGTACCGACTGCGGGTACGAGGGTGGGTCCTCTAGGATGCCATGGTGCTTTGGTCGCTGGGTCCTTGTGTGCCAAAGTGCTCCCCCTACGTAGTACTTTTGTGCCTTGATACGACTATTCCAACCTTGATAACTTGAACTTTAAGGGGATTATGGGGGCGTTAGCGGTCATTTTCGTCTCGCTGATAGCAGTCCTCGTACAGAATCTCCTCGACTACACTACTACCGAAATCCACCAGCGCCTGGGCGTGCCTGAACTTAATCCGATCGTGCGGTGGCTATGGGCAGAGCACCCAGTCGTCTGGAATACCTTGAAGCTCTATGTATTCCCAACCGCGCTCGTACTGACCCTGCCCGATGCCTACTTTCTGGAGCATTGGCTCCTGGGTGCTATTCTTCTGGTTGTGGTGGCCTGGAACACGTGGGGTATTACTCAACTACGCCATACTAGTTGAACTACTGCGCCCCCTCTTTCTCTTTAGGCGATGGCTTCTGGCCTAGTTTCCGATACCCTGCGGTAGCTTGACACCCTGCGCTCGTGTGCTACGATAGAGGGTGCCACCCACCCGCAGCGGGGGTGAGCCTTCGGGGGTTGCCCAGGGCCGCTGGGATCGTGAAGACACAGACGGCTGACAGCGTGGGTATGACCAAACTGCGCCTCCCTGGTGCCAGGGGAGGCGCTTTACGCTTCTGCGGCGGTGGGGAGGGGCTGGCATGAAGCTGGGCTTCATCGGCGCAGGGGCCGTGGGACAGACATTGGCCCTGGCCCTGGCGTCCTGCGGCTACTCGGTGGTGGCGGTCTCCAGCCACAGCTCTGCCTCAGTGGAGGGGCTGGTCCGCAGGATAGCCGGCTGCGTCGCCCTGCCGGAGGCCCAGGGGGTGGCCGACCGCTGCGACCTAGTGCTTATCACCACCCCCGACGAGGCTATTGGGCCGGTGGCGGCCTCGGTGCGGTGGCGGCAGGGGCAGGGGGTGGTCCACTGTAGCGGGGCCACACCCCTGGCGGTCCTGCGGCTCGCCGCTGAGGCCGGTGCCGCCATCGCTGCCTTTCACCCCCTCCAGACCATTACTCCTCCCGAGAGCGCGGATGCGGCCCAGGCGATGATGCGGGACATCACCTTCGCTCTGGAGGGCAAGGGCTGGCTGCTGGAGACGCTGAAGGGGATGGCCCAGAAGCTGGGCGGGAGGACGGTGCACCTGAAGTCCGAGGACCGGGTGCTGTACCACGCCGCGGCTACCATGGGCTGCCTCTACGTGGTGGCCCTGCTCCGGGCGGCCGCGGAGCTGTGGATCCAGATGGGGGTGGGGCCAGATGAGGCCCTGGAGGCGCTGCTGCCCATGACCCGGCGCACCCTTCAGAATCTTTCCGGTGAGGGGGTATCTCCGGCGGTCACCGGGCCCATCGCCCGGGGCGACGTGACCTCCATCCGCCGGCACCTGGAGGCGATTCAGGAGCGGGCACCCCGGACACTGCCGCTGTACTGCTTGCTGGGCCTGGAGTCCCTCTCCCTGGCCCGGGACCGCGTGACGCCGGAGCGCATCCAGCAGATGGAGGCGTTGCTGAAGGAGTACCTGCCTGCCCCAGGGTGACCCTTCGAGAGCCGCTTCGACTGAGGCTCAGCACGAAGGCTCAGGGCACTGCGGGGCTATTCACGGTTCGACAGGAGGTTGGCGATGCGCGTGACGGTGCGGGATGTCCAGCAGATGAAGGGCCGGGGCGAGCGGTTCGCCACGGTCACCGCCTACGACTACACCTCGGCCAAGATCGCCGACGAGGCGGGCATACCCCTCATCCTGGTGGGGGACAGCCTGGGCCAGGTGGTGCTGGGCTACGACACCACCATCCCGGTGACCATGGAGGAGATGCTGCACCACTGCCGTGCCGTCGCCCGGGGTGCCAAGCGGGCGTTGCTGGTGGGGGATATGCCCTTCATGACCTTCCAGGTGGA
>JBHIBI010000078.1:0-6218 GCA_046758985.1 Dehalococcoidia bacterium | reverse complement strand
GCAACACCGTGCGTAGCAGGTCGAAGGGGAGGGCGCTGATGAACACATCGGCGGTAAGCACCTGCTGGTCGGCGAGGGTCACGCCGGTGATGCGCTCGTCCTGGTAGAGCAACTGCTGGACGCTCTTGCCCAGGAGGAGCTGGGCATCCTGTTGCCCCAGGTAGCGCTGGGCGGCGTCGCCCATCAGGGCGGAGAGTCCCACCCGGGCGTACCCAATGTTGGCACTGTGGCGGCCCTTGAGGACCCCCTCCTGGAAGACCATCAACCCCATAGCGGCGCTCACCTGGGCGATGTCGTCGTTCAGCGCGGGCAGGACGATGAGGTTCCAGAAGCTCCGGATGGCCCTCTCGGACTGCCCGTGGCGCCGAAGCCAGTGGGCGAAGGTCTCCCCCTCCAGCGAGGGATGGCGGTGGTCGGTGAACCGGATGCGGCCCAAGGTGGTCACCACTCGCAGCCGCTCGCCCCAGGTCAGGTAGGGGTAGCGCAGGAGGGCGGGAAGGAGGTGGAAGGGTGCGGGCAGGAAAGCACTGGCGAGGAGTTCGGCCCGGCCCTGGGGGTCCACCACCTTCATGGAGAAGCGGGGCTGGAGGAAGGCCTGCTCCTGAGTGCCCAGCTTCTGGAGCAACTGGATGTACTGGGTGCAGCAGCCCAGGAACACGTGCTGGCCGTTGTCCACCTGGCAGCCCGTCTCCGGGTCGGTGAAAGAGAAGGCCCTGCCGCCCAGGTAGGGGCGTTTCTCCACTAGGGTTACCCGCAGGCCCCGCTCCACCAGGTGGCAGGCGGCGGCGATGCCGGCCAGCCCTCCCCCCAGGACTAGGACCCGTGGGGGATCAGGCTCACGGGGTTGAAGCTCTGGAGCCATAGGCGTGCTGTGAGGAATAGCTTCTCTCTGCTGCTGAGGCTGAGCCGTCCGTCAAAGACGTTGAACTGCGAGGCCTCCAGTCTGTCCAGGATGCGCTGGTAGATGCCGCCCAGCACTGCGGGGCAGGCCCGGGCGCGCCACGAGAGGAAGGGAAGACAGCGGAGCCCGCTATCGAAGTAGCGGCGGGCCCGCTGGGCCTGGAAGTGCATCAGCTCCAGGAAGGCCTGGTTCACCACCCCCTGCCGGAGCTCCTCCTCGGAGTAGCCAAACTGCTCCATCTCCTCCTGGGGCAGGTAGATCCGGTCCCGCTCCAGGTCCTCGCGCACGTCGCGCAGAATGTTGGTCAGTTGCATCGCCAGCCCCAGGTCAACAGCGTGCTCCTTTGCTTCGGGGTCCCGGTAGCCGAAGACCTCCAGGCAGATGAGCCCCACCGCCGAGGCGACCCGATAGCAGTAGGTGCGCAGCTCCTCGAAGGTGCGGTAGCGGGTAACGGTCAGGTCCATCTCCACGCCCCGCAGCACCTCCTGGAAGTACTCCTGGGGGATGTGGTACTGGGAGGCGGCGTGGGCCAGGGCGGTGAAGAGGGGTCCTGGCGGCTGGCCCTGGTAGGCCAACTGCAACTGCTCCTCGGTCTCCCGAAGCCGCTGGAGCTTTTCCTGCAGGGGCAGCACGTCGTCAGTAGCGTCGTCGCAGAGGCGGCAGAAGGCATAGGAGGCATAGATGGCACGCCGCTTGTTGGCCGGGAGGGTGATGAAGGCGTAGTAGAAGTTCTTGGCCTCGGCCCTGGTGATCCGCCGGCACTGCTCGTAGGCGCTGTCCAGCTCCCGCCTCCCCATCACCCTACCTCAGAGCCTCCGTTGCAGCTTCATCTCCAGCCAGGTGCTCAGCAGCAGCCAGCCCTTCCGGGTCTTGGAGAGGGTGGGGCGGTGGCGGAACACGTCGTAGCCCTGCCGCGCGATGGCGTCCAGGACGGCTACGCCTCCCCCAGTGAAAAGGGCGATGTCCAGCCGGGCGACGCCCTCCACTAGGTCCACCAGTTGCAGCCCCTGCTGGAACAGGCCGTGGGCCCGCTCCACCTGGAAGGCCATCAGCCGGCGGAAGGCCTCGTCCACCACGCCCTGGGCCAGGGCCGCCTCGGTGTAGCCAAAGCGCTCCATATCCTCCAAGGGGAGGTAGATACGTCCCCGCTGGTAGTCTGAGGGGATGTCCTGCCAGAAGTTGGCGAGCTGGAGGGCGGTACAGGTGGCGTCGGCCAGGTGCTGGCGCTGGGTGTCCCGGTAGCCGAACAGGTAGAGGAAGAGGTGGCCCACCGGGTTGGCGGAGTGTTCACAGTAGTGCAGCAGGTCATCATAGCGGGGGTATCGCTGGACGCGCTGGTCCATGCGGTTGGCCTCGATAAGCTTCAGGAAGGGCTCCCGGGGCAGGTCGTAGTGTTGCACCGTCTCCTGGATGGCCACCATCACCGGGTGCCGGGGAGTCCCGTCATAACAGCGGTGGAGCTCCTCCTCCCACTGGGCCAGGAGCTCCAGCCGGTCCCCTGGGGCCTCGTCCCCCAGGTCGTCCACAAAGCGGCAGAAGGAGTAGACCGCGTAGACGTGGGGGAGCTTGTCCCTGGGGAGGAGGCGCGAGCCTACAGTGAAGTTCTCATAGTGGGTCCGGGCGAGCTGCTCGCAGTACTGGAAGGCCTCATCCCGGGTCCAGGTCTTGCTGAAATCCGTCAGCAGGGAGCTCACACCTCACCCCTAGAACTCCACCACCTGCACCAGGACCTCCCGGGGCCGTGGACGGTCCAGCTCGATGAGGAAGAGGCTCTGCCAGCGTCCCAACTGCAGTCTGCCGTCGAGGAAGGGGATGGTCTCACTGGTGCCCAGGAGGAGCTGCTGGCAATGGGCGTGGCCGTTGGGGCACTCGTCCTCGGTCATGTTCACGGTGCGGATGGTGAAGTCGTTGTGCCGGTAGGAGCCGTTCCTCGGTGCTACCCGCTCCAGGAACTGCTCCATGTCGTGGAGGAGGAGGGGCTCGTTCTCGTTGACTCTGACGGCGGCGGTGGTGTGCTGGGAGAAGACGACCACGAACCCTTCGTGCATGCCGGAGTCCGTGACGCACCTTGCCACCTGCTCGGTGATGTCGATAAACTCCGGGGCTTTGGTGCTCACCACCCTCAGGCGGTAGGTATGCCCCTTTCTACCGTCGGTTGGCCGATGTTCCGCTGTTCGTACCGCGTGCACTTGTACGTCCATCTCCCTATCCTCGGCTGTAGTTTGCTCACTCCATCGGCCGGTGGCCACCTCCGTGCCAGGTCACAGTAGCACACCGACTCTAGCTTTGCAACTGAAGCAGACGGCTTCGATACCTCCCCAGGGCCATCAGAGGCCAGACCCTTTGATACAGGTGGTACTTGATCATGAACCCGGCGGGCAGCTCGGTCCCCTGGTAGCCCTCTTCGCCCGCTCGGGGGGTCCGCTTGAAGCGCTGACCGATACGATAGCCGGGGAACCCGGCGGCGGTGAAGTAGGGCTCCTCCCAGGAGCCGGAGCTCTGCTGGGTCTCTACCAGGTACTGAATGCCCCGGTGCGTGGCGGGGTGGTTCACCTCTCCGGCGGCGATGAGGGCCAGGAGGGCCCAGGCTGTCTGGGAGGCTGTGCTGGGCCCCTGTCCCCGGAGGGATGGGTCGGCGTAGGAGGCGCAGGACTCCCCCCAGCCACCGTCGGGGTTCTGGTGCTCCAGGAGCCATGCCACTGCCCTGCGCACGAAGGGCTGGCCCATATCCTCGCCGATGGCCTCCAGGGCGGGCAGCACGGCGCCGGTGCCATAGATATAGTTGACCCCCCAGCGTCCGAACCAGCAGCCGTCCTCCTCCTGCTCCTCCTTGATGTACCGCAGGGCCTTGCGAACTGGCGGGAAATCGCGGGTGTAGCCCAGGCGGCCCAGCATCTCCACCACGTGGGCGGCAACGTCCACGCTGGGCGGGTCCAGGGCCTCGCCGAAGTCGAAGAAGGGGATCTTGGTCACGAAGGCCCGGGTGTTGTCCTTATCAAAGGAGGCCCACCCGCCGTTCTTGCTCTGCATGGCCAGCAGCCAGCGGACGCCTCGCTCCATGGTCTCCCTCTTTTGGGACTCCTCCTCCGGCGCTAGGCGGGCCAGTTGCAGGGCCATAATCACCTCAGCGGTGTCATCGATGTCCGGGTAGATGTTGTTGTGGAACTCGAAGGCCCAGCCGCCGGGCTCCACGCCCTTGGCCTTCACCTGCCAGTCGCCACCTGAGCGGATCTGCTCCGCCACCAGCCACCGGGTTGGCCGCTGGACGGCGGGGTGGTCCGCAGGCATCCCCGACTCCAGGAGGCCGATGAGGGCCAAACAGGTGTCCCACACCGGCGAGATACAGGCCTGGACGCGGCAGCTCTCCTCCTTTTCGATGGCGAACCCCTCGAAGCCCTGGAGCCCCTTCTGCATTGCCGGGTGGTCCAGGGGATAGCCCAGCACCTTGAGGGCCATGAGGGCATAGACCCAGGGAGGCTGGATGCCGCCCCAGGAGCCGTCGGCTTCCTGGTGGCTGAGGACCCACTCTGTGGCCCGGCGGAGGGCCAACTGGCGCCCTGGCTTCCAGGGAAACCTTTCGTAGAGCCGGAGGGCTCGGTCTATACCCCAGAACAGGCCCGCCCAGCGCAGCAGGCTCGGCGGCCTGGGGAGGGAGTAGGTCACCTGGTCTCGGGACACCGGGTAGAGCTCGTCAACTCGGGCCCACTCAGGCACGGCCTTGACAGCCCGCTCGGTCAGGAGGATGAGCATGGGCACTACCGTGGCCCGGGCCCAACTGGCGAACTGGTAGATGTTGAAGGGGAACCAGGTGGGCAGCAGCATCAACTCCGGCGGCATGGCGGGGGTCCCTTTCCAGTCCCACTGGCCGAAGAGGGCCAGCCAGATCTTGGTAAAGATGCGGGTCCGGGGCACACCGCCCTTGGAGAGGATAAACCTTCGGGCGCGTTCCAGGGCGGGGCTCTCGGGCGAGACGCCTGCCAGCTTCAGGGCGAAGTAGCACTCCACGGAGGTGCTCAGGTCACCTGGGGCCCCGTAATACTGGCCCCAGGAGCCGTCCTCCCGCTGCCGGCCTAGGATGTCGTTGGCCACCCTCCGCCAACGCTCCTGGTCCACGGCACCCAGGAAATGGGTCAGGAGGAGGTACTCCGCCTCCATGGTAGCGTTGGACTCTAGCTCGCCCCACCAGTACCCCCGGGGGTACTGGATACGCAACATGAAGTCGTGGGCGCGCTGGAGGGTCTCCTCCACGGCGCTCAGCGCCTCCAACCCGGTTTTTCTCTTCAACTCTGCCATAGCCACAATGGTTATGCGTACCCGTATGCTCTAAACCACCGGACGGCCTTCTCCAGGGCCCCCTCCACGGGGCTCTGGGGAAGCCCCAGCTCCTGGACAGCCCTCTGGCAGTCCACGTACATGGGCTTGCGGGCCACCTTCAGCCCCTCCAACGGGATGCGGGGCTGGCGCCGCAAGAGTCGCTGTTCGAGCAACTGGTCCAGATAGCCCAGTGCCAGGGCCAGCCTCAAAGGCACCTGTATCCGGGGCGCCCGGCGGCCGGTGATCTGTGCCAAGGTCTCCAGCACCTCCCGTAGCGTCATGTTTCGGTGTCCCAGGAGGTAGCGCTGGCCAGGCTGGCCCTTCTCTAGTGCCAGGACATGGCCTACCGCTACATCCTCCACATCCACCAGGTTCATGCCCGTGGCGATATAGGCGGGCATGCGGCCCAGCAAGAAGTCCAGGACCAGGCGACCCGTCGGCGTGGGCTTCACGTCCCAGGGTCCCACCGGAGCCGTGGGGTTGACGGTGACCACCGCCAGCCCCTCGCGGGCGAAGCGCCGGGCCTCCTGCTCCGCCAGCCACTTGGAGCGCTTGTAGTGGCCCACCAGCTCATCGGGCGTGGGCTCCAGCTCCTCTCGTCCCAGGGTGCCGTTGCCCGGCAGGCCGATGGTGGAGACGGTACTGGTATAGACCACCCGCTCGACCTGGGCCCTCCGGGCCTCCTCCAGCACTACCCGGGTGCCCGTGACGTTGGTCTCGTAGAGCAGCCGCGGGTCTGGGAGGTCGAAGGCGTACAGGGCGGCGCAGTGGAACACCGCCTGGCACCCCTCTAGGGCCCGGGCCACCGATTCCCGGTCCCGTACATCGCCATGGACCTGCTCGGCCCTGGTATCTCTCAGCGTTAACGTGCTGCTCTCTGGCCTCACCAGGGTTCTCACCTGGTAGCCCCGGGCCAGAAGCGTCCGGGCCACGTTTCCCCCGATGAATCCCGTGGCCCCGGTTACCAGAACCTTCATCTTCGCCCCGCCACCACCCTCACTGT
>JBHIBI010000077.1:0-6279 GCA_046758985.1 Dehalococcoidia bacterium | reverse complement strand
CTCTGGTGCCCCTGGCACTTGCTCCCTCTGGGGGAGTCAACCACCCCTAGGTGCTCGGCTCTCTTCCCGGCGGACCTCACTTGGGGCTAGGGGCTCCAGGGAGGCGTGCTGTCATCGAGGCGCTGGAGTCCCTTCACTGGTGGGCTCCGACAAGTCTATGTGGGGGTATGCTCCATGAGATTCGGTGTGGCACTCCGTCCAGGCGATGACGGTATCTGCGGCGACGGCTACCTCATCGAGATGGTTAATCAAGGGGTGCTGCTGGGCGTGGTAGATGGGGTAGGTTCGAGGGAACAGGCGACCGCCACCAAGTGGAGGGCCATCGAGAGTGTGAGGGAGTGTCGGCTGATGCGGCCTGGGGAGGTTCTCAGGATGTGTCACCAGGCCCTCCGGGGCACTTCAGGGGTTGCCATGGGCCTGGCGCTGGTGGATACCGACTCAGATACCCTGACCTATGTGGCGGTGGGGACTACAGCGCTCCGGTTCGTGGGGTTCCAGGGAGCCCCGCTGCTTCCCTCCGCCGGGCTCGTGGGAGTGAACCTGGGTAGCCCCCGGGAGGAGACACTTCCCTATCAGCCGGGTCAACTGATCGTCATGCATACGGCGGGCATCAGGGACGGCTTCGATATTGACCATTACCCGGCACCCATCCGAGATGACCTGGGCTCCCTGGCTCAAGCTATTGCCCAGGAGTGGAGCTCGGAGCAGGACGATGGGGTGGTTCTCCTGGCTCAGTGAAGGGCCCCGTCAGACCCCTTAGACGGGGAGACGGATTCAGGGGACGGGGCTCTCCACGTCCTACCGGTGCCAGTCCGGCGCCGAAGGCCTTGACCACTGCCTCGGTCCGGTGAGCGACCCCCAGTTTCTCATAGAGGTTCTGAAGGTGCCGTTTCACGGTTACCTCGTTAATGCGGAGGGCGGCGGCTATCTCCTTGTTGGTCTTCCCCTGGACCAGTAGGCCGAGGACCTCCTTCTCTCGGGAGGTCATGCCTTTCAGCAGGGGGGGTGGCTGGTCCGCGGACTGGGTTGTGGGGAGGAGCTCTTGCCGTACCAAAAGCTCAGAGAGGGGGTTAGCAGCCCCCGCAGTCCTCACCACCAGGGCTCCCTGGGCGGCCGCCTTGATGCTCTGGACAATGAGCTCCTGGGGGGCGTCCTTTTCCAGGTAGCCGGAGGCACCGGCCTGCATGGCCTGCGCTAAATACTGCTCCCACGGCTGCACCGTCAGCACCAGCACAGGGAGCTGGGGGTACCGTTGTTTCACCTGGCGCAAGGCCTCGATGCCGTGGAGACCGGGCATGGAGAGGTCCAGGAGTATAACGTCGGGCAACAGCTCGCTGGCTCGGTTCAGGGCCTCCCGCCCATCGGTGGCCTCCCCCACCACTTCGATGTCCCTGTCCCCTCGCAGGAGGATGCGAAGCCCGGCTCGCACGATTTCGTGGTCGTCGACGATGAGTACCTTGGTAGTCATCATGCCCTCCCCTGGTAGGTCTCCCCTCGTTACCGGAGGATGCCCAGCCGGATGCCTTTCAAGACAGCCTGGGCCCGGTCGGTTACCTGAAGCTTCAGGAAGATATCCTGGATCATGTTCTTGATGCTGCCCACTGCGTAGTGCAACTCCTGGGCGATCTGACTGTTGGTTTTTCCCTCACCGATCAGCCGCAGGATCTCCCGCTCTTTGGGGGTGAGCACGTCGGGTCCTGTCTGCTCTCCCTTCGAGGTCGCGGAGGAGCTGCCCAGGGTGTCCACAACCGACTTGAGGATCAGGGGATCGAAGGCGGCACCCCCCTGGTGGACGATCTGGATGGTGTCTATCAACACCCTTTGGGAGACGGTCTTCAAGACGTACCCCGAGGCACCAGCCCGTATGGCTTCTTGAACCAGGTCACGCTCCTCGTAGTTAGTGAGCATGATGATGTCGACCTCTGGGGACTCCTGCTTGATGATCTGGGTCGCCTCCAGGCCGTCGAGCTGGGGCATTTTCACATCCATGAGCACCACGCTAGGCTGGTGGAGCCTCACCTGTTCCACCGCCTCTTCGCCGGTGGAGGCCTCACCTACCACCCTGATGTGGGGGTGGTTGAACAGCAGGAAGCGCAGGCCCTCTCGCACGATGGCGTGGTCGTCGGCAATGAAGACCCTGATCTGAGGGCGTGTCTCCTCTTCTTTCCCTTCAGGTTTCATGTTCTATCTGTCTGCCCAGCCCCGTATCCCCTCCAGGGGCGTCGAGGAGGCGGGGGTGGGAAAGCTTCAGGAAGGCTGGCCACGCCTTTTGGCCCCCGAGAGGTGACCTTCGGCAGTGGTGTTCAAAGGCCTTAGCCCCCACCCTAGACGTAACGCTGCCAATCCTTATAGAAGGATGGAAGGAGACGAGGAGCTTGAAGAGCATCACCGTCTTGCTCGTGGATCCCGATGCCATGTTCCGGGAGGCCCTGGAGGGGTTGCTCAAAAGGGAGCCCGACGTGACGGTGATTGGCCAGGCAGGCACCGGGGCTGAGGCCATCCAACAGGCTCCGGCGTTGCGCCCGGACGTGGTGATCCTGGAGCTCTCCTTACCGGACAAGGGCGGGGTAGAGGTCATTCGGTTCCTCCGTTTCCACCTCCCTCGTACACGGGTCATCGCGCTCACCCATCCTCCTCGCGGCTCCTTCCACCATGTCCAGAGACCGCAGGCGCTGGAGGCGGGCGCTTTCCGCTATCTGCCCAAGGGCGTCTCTTTTCAGACGACGCTGAGGGCTATTCGTGCCGCTGGCCAGGAGTAATAGCGGATTCAGTCAGACCTTCTGGCACGGTTCCTGTCGCAGGACGGGCGGCCGGAAGGGTAAAGAGAAAGGTGCTGCCCTTTCCTACCTGACTCTCTACCCAGAGTTGGCCCTGGTGGGCCTCCACCAGGGTCTTGGTCACAAAGAGTCCCAGGCCAATGCCCGGTATCTCCTGGGTTGGCGGGTCTGGGAGACGGCGAAAGGGGGTGAACAACTGGGCGAGATGCTCTGGGTGTATCCCTATCCCCTGGTCGGAGACCTTCACCACCATAAACTGGGGGTCCGGTTGGTACATCTCCGCCGAGGTCTCCACGACCCCTCCTTGGGGGGAGTATTTGATGGCGTTGTCCACCAGATTCCTCAGGATCACTCTCACCAGGTCCGAGTCCGCCATCACCCTGGGCAAGGCTTCCGGCACTCCATTGATGAGCCGGTGTTTCTCCGCCGTGGCCTCGTAGCCCTCCAGCACCAACTGGACCAGCTCCCACAGGCTTACCTCCGTTGTGTGGACCTCCCGGGGGCCCACCTCCAGTTGGCTGGCTCTGAGGAAGTTGTCCACCAGAGAGGAGAGCTGGCTCAGCTCCCGGTCGCAGCGTAAGAGCCACTCCCGCTGCTCCTCCCGCCCCAGGACGCCCGAAAGCAGCAGGTTACTGCACATGCGCATATTGGAGATGAAGCCGCGGAACTCGTGGGCCACTATGGAGATGGAGGAGAGACTGAGCCAACTGGCCCTCTTGGCCTCAGTGAGGCCCTCCACAAGGATGACCCACCCCAGGAACCCGGTGGCCCCGTCTTTCGCGGGGATACTGGACCAGCGTAACTGCTGGTTGCAGGGTCCGGGCACCTCCACCGAGGCTGGCGAATCTGGGGTCCGGCGCTGAAAAAGGGTGCGGAAGGCCTGCTCGGCTTCGGGTGGAGGCGCTCCCTGGTAGCACCGCGCCAGGAGGCCCTTCCAGGTCAGCCGGTCGGTGTCGGGCCCCAGTGGCAGTTCCAGCGCTGCCTGCAACGACGAGTTACAGAAGAGGAGCCTCCCGTCGGGCTCGACAAAGGCCATCCCCTCCTGCATGACTTGACCAAGAGCTTCCAGCGTATGCTTCACCATAAGCCCGTATTCCTCAGCGGCGGTCTGTTTCCAGGTGGGTGCTGGAGGAGCGCGCACCTGGCTACGTCTCAAAGAACGCCTTTCCCACGGCCCATCCTAGTAACCCGCGGAGAGCTTGCCAAGTGACCAAAAGTACAAGGTGGCCTCTGGCCGAGGTACTGATGGGAGATATCTCTTGGGGAGCTGGGCGCTCTCTGGCTTGCCCTCCCGCCTGAGGGCTCTCTTGCTGGCGCTGAGGCTGAGAGTCAGGGGTACCAAGGTAAGGGGACAGATGGCCCCTCTTGCAATGACGAGTGGCTCTAACTTGCTCCTCCTGGTCCTCATGGCCACCATCAGCCCGAGGCCTACTTCAGGTCCAGCGGCCTGGTAGAGCGTCCTAAAAAGTCACGTCCCACGGTGTGACCTTTGCCTCCTGCTTCTGCCCGGCGGCCCGGGGATACTGATCTCAGTCGGTTTGCACCGACATCGGCTGTCCTGGTTGAAGGGCTAGTACGGGAAGGAGGAAGAGAGCCATGAGATTCGCGAACATCTTCAGACATGCCAAAGATACCTCAGATACCTCACCACCGATGTTACAGATCTTGCCTGACTACTTCCTCAACGGGGGGGAGGACGCCCTTGAAGAGAGGCTTGTGGAGAGGGAAGAACAGGAGGAGGCCCACCCGGAAAAGACAACACTGCCTCCTCAGCAGAGTGTGGAGGTGGTTATACCCTCTCCTCCGGAGGCCGCCCAGTTGCGGGCATTCTACGGCAAGCTGGTGGAACGGCTGGAGGGGGACATCCACGTCATTGAGACCATCGGCTCTGAGGAGGCTACCCGCATCCGTATGCTGTTGAGCGAGGAGGCGGATCTCCTGCAGATTCTCGAGGGCATGGAGGAAGTTGCCGATGTGCGGAGCGATCTGTCGGCAGAGGAGAGGGGGCTTCAGAGGGTGACCGGCATTCTGGCCTTTTTCCAGGGGAGAGCTCTGCGTGGGGGGGCCAGGTGGAGCAAGCGGTTCCACCTCACTCTTCCAGCCTCTCCGGGAATGAGGCAACTCCCCCTCCTGAGCAACGTCTCCTTCCCGGAGGGGGAGGGAGGCTCGGAGGCGGCCGAGGTGTCACTCATATCCAGGTAGCATCGGCGTCATGCTGCCCTCTCCCGAGCCTGCGACCATCGGGGTATTCCCGGCGTAGGTGCCTCCCATCTAGTCCCAAGGCACCAGCAGAAATCCCACTTTTGGAGGTTCTCAGAGCCTACAGCTCCTGATATAAACCAGGGTGTCATCATGCAGGTCGGGAGCTGGGGGCCCCTTTCCCCTGCGGATGGCCCAGCGTCCACGCGAAGGAGAGTAGCTGGATGGCTGGTGAACTGGCGACGCATCCCGAGGTCTTGTGGGGTGGTGGGTGAAAGGCTGGGCCAGGGCGTGGGTGCCTCCTGCTCAGGCATGCCAAGAGCCCTGCAAATCATCCCAGCCGGTGTACTCGGGGAGGTCGCCACAGATGGCCCGGGGTGGCCACGAGATGGCCTGACGCCTGCATCCGGGTTCCCCTTCCAGGTGTGCGGCCTCCATCGCCTGGATTGGGCGGGCGTCTCCTAGGCTGGCGTAGTCACCCCGAGCTCGAAGGAACACGACGGGAGTGGCGGGACTCCCCGTGAAGGGTGTGTCCTCTACAGGGCCTTATTCTGAGGCGGCTACCGTGCAACCGGGGCCGCCTTTCGCCGTCGGGAGGGCGGGGGAGCTTCAGCGTTGGGCAGGTGGAGCGGGAGATGGGAGTCGAACCCACGACAACCTGCTTGGAAGGCTGGAAAGCCCAAACGGTGTAGCACACGTAGGTGACGGGCCACCGAAAACCGTCCAGTTATCATCTGGAAACTACGTCCTGGTCAACGCAAGTCCTGAGCCCTCGCCCAGCGTCGGTCTTGGTGGCGTGGCAAGGTGCTTGACAGCGTTGGGAGGTGGTACTATTCTCGCTTCCGTCGAGGAGTGGCGTCTGCATTGGGCGCGGGCAGCCTGGGATGGGGAGTATTGTGCTGCGGCTTCCCCAGCGCCAAGACACGCCAGATCCTAAGCATCGGAAGGGGATACCATGGTTCAGACCGTTGCCATCACCATCCTCAACCCCACCGCCGGTCCCGCTACCGGCAGGGTCCATCTCGCCCCCCGCATGGAGTCTCTCGACGGCAAGGTCCTTGGGGCGATTTGGAACAGCCGCCCCCACGGTGACAAGATCCTCCGAATGGTCATCGACCTCCTGCGTGAGCGTTTCGAGATCAAGGAGGTACTGTTCCGCCGCAAGCCCTATCTGGGCAATATGGCCCCCCAGGAGATGTACGACGAGTTCGCACAGAAGTGCGACGTAGTGATCACCGGGGTAGGGGATTGAGGCTCCTGCACGTCGGCCAGTCTGGTCGACGCCCTCACCCTGGAGAAGCGG
>JBHIBI010000076.1:0-6357 GCA_046758985.1 Dehalococcoidia bacterium | reverse complement strand
CGTCCCAGCAAGCCTACCCCCATCAAGCTGGATATCTATGAGTGCGGCATGGAGAGCATCGGAGGGCGCTGGGCCCAGTTCGATGTCAAGTACTACAAGTATGCCCTGCTCTTTGTGGTGTTCGATGTCATCGCCATCTTTGTGTACCCCTGGGCGGTGTACCTGAATAACCGTTCGGGCCTGCCCCGTCCCGGACTCTTTGCCCTGGTGGAGATGGGGATTTTTCTCCTGGTGCTGGCGGTAGGCTGGGCCTACGCCTGGCGCAAGCGGGCCCTGGAGTGGGAGTAGCGCAGATGGTTGAGGAGCTTGCTCCGGGGCAACCCCTGTATAGCGTGACCTGGGAGATGGATCAGGAGGAGGGGGAGACTGTGGAGAGCCTCCGCCTTACCTGTACCACCCCCTTCCCCGACCCCCTGCTAGAGGTGCCCGAGGATTTCAGGCGGAACCTGGCGGTGACCACCCTGGATGCCCTGATGAACTGGGGGAGAAAGTCAGCGGTCTGGCCCATGGCCTTCGGCCTGGCCTGCTGTGCCTTCGAGATGATGGCCAGCGCCATGTCTCGCTTTGACATCGCCCGCTTCGGCATGGAGGCCTTCCGGGCCACCCCTCGACAAGCGGACCTGATGATTGTGGCGGGCACGTTGACCTGGAAGATGGCCCCAGCCATTCGACGCCTCTACGAGCAGATGGCTGAGCCCAAGTGGGTTATCTCCATGGGCGCCTGTGCTACCTGTGGCGGCCCCTACTACGACTCCTACAGCGTGGTGCCTGGGGTGAACCACATCGTCCCCGTGGACGTCTATGTGCCCGGCTGCCCGCCCCGTCCCGACGCCCTGCTCTACGGCATCATGCAGCTCCACGAAAAGATCAAGAGGTACAGCCTGGCAGGTCAAGCTGCGGGGGTCTCATGACCACGGCCCTTTCCGGTGCAGAGCTGGCCCGCCGTATCCATGACCAGTTGCCCGGCGCCGTGGAGGATGTCCAGGGCAACGCCGTCTGGGTGAGCCCGGACCAGGTGCCCCAGGTTTGCCGCTGGCTGGCGGAGGCCCCGGGGCTGGAGTTCAACTATCTCAGCTCCATCACCGGTGTGGACTACATCGAGTACTTCGAGGTGGTATACCACCTGACCTCCCTGGTCCAGAACCACAGCGCGGTGCTCAAGACTAGGGTCTATGGCCGGGATAACCCCACCATCCCCTCCGTCACCGGCATCTGGCGGGGGGCCAACTTTCAGGAGCGGGAGGTGTGGGACCTGGTGGGTATTCGCTTTGCCGGGCACCCCAACCTGAAGCGGATCATGCTCTGGGAGGGCTTCCCCGGCCATCCCCTGCGGAGGGACTTTCTCGGCTAGGAGCTTGCGGCCATGGCCTTGAAGACCCGGCCCATGACCATCAACATCGGCCCGCAGCACCCCAGCACCCACGGGGTGTTCCGCATGCGGGTCACCTTCGACGGCGAGATAGTCCGGGACGTGGAGCCCGTCTTCGGCTACCTCCACCGGGGCTCGGAGAAGCTGGCCGAGGAGCGCAGCTACATCCAGGTTATCACTCTCACCGACCGCATGGACTACGTGGCCTCCATGACCAGCAACCAGGCCTACGTCCTGGCGGTGGAAAAGCTGGCAGGCATCCAGCCCACGGAGCGGGGCATGTACCTGAGGGTTGTCGTCGCGGAGCTGCAGCGTATCGCCAGCCACCTCATCGCCACGGGCTTCCTCCTGCAGGACCTGGGCGCCTTCGCCACGCCCTTGATGTACTGCTTCCGGGAGCGGGAGCGAATCATGGAGATGTTTGAGATGCTCTGTGGGGCTCGCATCACCGTGAGCTTCCTGCGCCCTGGTGGGGTGTTTCAGGACGCCCCCGAGGATTTCTGGCCTGCCCTGGACTCCTTCGTGGAGGAGATGCCTGGCTACATCGATGAGCTGGAGCAGCTCCTTACGGAGAACGAGATCGTCCTGGCCCGCACCAATGGTGTGGGGGTAATTTCCCAGGAGCTGGCCATCAACGCCTCCCTCAGCGGACCGGTCCTCCGCTCCACGGGCCTGGCCTGGGACTGGCGCAAGATGGACCCCTACGACGTCTACGACCGGCTGGAGTTCGAGGTCCCGGTGGGCCAGAACGGTGATAACTACGACCGCTACTGGATCCGCATCCAGGAGATGCGCCAGAGCCTGCGCATCATCCAGCAGTGCCAGGAGCAGCTCCCCCACGGCCCGGTGCGGCCCAAGCTGCCCTTCCTCATCCAACCACCGGCGGGGGCCGAGGCCTACGGGCGGGTGGAGTCCCCCAAGGGGGAGCTAGGCTTCTACCTGGTGAGCGATGGCACTATCGCCCCCTTCCGCTGCAAGGTGCGCGCCCCCTCTCTCATCAACCTGACAGTGCTGCGGGACCTGCTGGTGGGGTGGAAGCTGGCGGATATGATCGTGACCTTTGGCAGCATCGACGTCAACATGGGCGAGGTGGACCGCTAGTGTGCCAGCTTATGCCAGGGTCGGCGCTGTACGCCAACTCTCCCTTCCGTGACATCTACAACTGGGTAGGCCAAGTCCTCCCCGAGGGGTTCTGCTGGCTAGCCTACTTCCTCGCCGGCTTCATCGTCATGTTCGCCGTGGTCAACGTCTTCATGATCATGGCCGCCCTCTACGTCTGGGCCGAGCGCCGGCTGCTGGGCCGCTTCCAGTCCCGGCGGGGCCCCAACCGCTGGGGGCCCTTCGGCATCCTCCAGCCCTTCGCCGACATGATCAAGCTCCTGTTGAAAGAGGACATCGTGCCCAGCGTGGCCGACCGGGTGGTGTTTGGCCTGGCCCCCCTGGTGGCGGTAGCCCCTGTTCTTCTGCTCCTGGTGGTGATCCCCTTTGGAAAGAACAGCTTCATTGCCAATGTGAATGTCGCCCTCCTCTACCTGGTGGCCGTGACCTCGGTGGGCACCCTGGCCATCCTCATGGCCGGGTGGAGCTCGGGCAACAAGTACGCCCTCTTCGGGGCCATGCGGGGCGTGGCCCAGCTCATCAGCTACGAGATTCCTCTGGTAGTGGCGCTGGGCTCGGTGGCGCTGCTGGCCGGCTCCATGTCCCTGGTGGACATCGTCGAGGCCCAGCACATCCCCTTCCTGCTGGTCCAGCCCCTGGCGGTCCTCATCTTCTACGCCGCCATCTCCTCGGAGCTGAACCGCTCCCCCTTCGACCTGACAGAGGCGGAGTCGGAGATTATCGCCGGCTACCACACGGAGTACAGCGGAGTCAAGTTTTCTCTGTTCCAACTGGCCGAGTTCGCTGGCGTCCTCACCGCCTCGGCCATCATGGCCACGGTTTTTCTCCAGGGCTGGCGGTGGGCCGTGCTGCCCTCCCACCTGTGGTTCCTGCTCAAGCTCTTCTTCTTCACCTTCATCTTTATCTGGGTGCGGGCCTCCTGGCCTCGCCTCCGCATCGACCAGATCATGGGGTTCGCCTGGAAGTTCCTGCTGCCCCTGAGCCTGATCAACCTGGTGGTGACCGCCGTGGAGGTATACGTCTGGCCCGAGGTCACTATCAGGCAGCTCTGGCTCATGGCGGCCATCAACTGGGGGGTAGCCCTGGTGGCCGTGCTGGGCCTTGCGGTGCTCCAGGTGCAACGGGTCCCCAGGCCCATGCCCCTGCCCACCGACAGGCCCAGGGTACCGGCGCAGGAGGTCCGCTAGTGCCGCTGTACAGCTACGGAAGGGGTGTGCTCCAGGGCCTGGCGGTGACACTGAAGAACTTCCTGCGTCCACCCATCACCATCCAGTACCCCGAGCAGCGGGCGCTGCAGCACCCCCGGTTCCGGGGCGAGGAGTTCGTATGGTACGAGGAGCGGTGCACCGGGTGCGCCTCCTGTGCCAAGTACTGCCCCCTGGGCATCATCCAGATCGTGACCCACCCCAGCGAGACCCAGCCCCAGGAGGGGGACCGCTACGCCGTGGATGTCTTCGACATCGAGGTCTCCCGCTGCATGTTCTGCGGGCTGTGCGTAGAGGCCTGCCCCTACGATGCCCTGTTCATGGGCAGCGGCTTTGAGCGGGCCCGCTACGCCAGGAACCAGATGGTCATCCCAGTGGAGGAGCTGCGCAAGGCGGAGAGGCACCCCAGCACCTGCTTCCGCCCCCAGTTGGAGCAGAAGGGGTACAACCCCCACAGGGACGGGTCTCTCCCCTGGCAGGAGGTGGGGCGCGAGGAGTGGCAGTGGCACCAGCAGAAGAAGGCGGGGGCCTCTCTCCCCCCCAGGCCTTTCATCGGCGAGGAAGAGGAGTAGATGCTCTTCCAGGATCTCTTGTTCTGGGTAGTGGCACTGGTCATCGTCTTCTCGGCGCTGGGGGTCATCCTGCTGCACGACGTGTTCCGGGCGGTGATAGCCCTAGTAGCCTCCTTTCTAGGGGTGGCGGGCCTCTTTGTCCTGCTCAACGCTGAGTTCCTGGGGGTCATCCAGGTGCTCATCTACGCCGGGGCCATCTCCATCGTCATCATCTTTGCCATCATGCTCACCCGGGACGTGCAGCAGGGCAACCTCCCCAACCGGCTGGAGGGGCTGGCCCTGGTGTTTTGTGCCCTGCTGCTGGCGGCCATCGTATTTGTGGCCCTGAACACCGACTGGCACCTGCTGGCCGACCTGCCCGAGCCCACCCGCCAGGCCGCCGATGGGGTGTTCGCCAGCACTCCGGTGTGGCTGGGGAGGCTACTGGTGCGGGAGTTCGTACTGCCCCTAGAGGCGGTGGCGGCGCTACTGCTGGCCGCTGTCCTGGGAGCCCTGGTCCTGGTGGCCGAAAGGGGACGACGATGACCCTGGAGTCGCTCCTGCTCCTCTCGGGGTTGCTCTTCTGCATCGGCCTCTACGGCGTCCTCACCCGGCGCAACGTTATCGTAATGCTCATGGCCATTGAGCTGATGTTCAACGCCGTGAACATTGCCCTGGTAGCCTTCTCCCGGTTTGTCGTCCCGGCCACCCTGGCCACCAGCCCGGGCACCCTCGGTGAGCGGGCCGTCCAGATGGTGCTGACGGGGCAGGTCTTCGCCCTCTTCATCATCACCGTGGCGGCGGCCGAGGTGGCCCTGGGCATGGCCATCGTCATCGCCCTCTACCGGAACCGCGAGACGGTGGACATCGGCGAGGCCAATCTGATGAAGCAGTAGGTGAGCCCGTGTGGCAGTTCTTCCGGCAGGCTCCCAACCTGATGATCGCCGAGATGTGGAAGGATGCCTTCGAGGGCGAGGGCTTGCCCACCCGGATCCTGCCCGATGGCGACATCCTCACCTGGGGAGAGCGGGTGCCCTTCAACATCTACGTACCCCGGGGTCGCGAGCACGTGGCCGAGGAGATCCTGAGGAAGCTGTAGGATGATACCGGAAGCGGCTCTCTGGGCCATCCTCTTTCTGCCCCTGGCATCCTTTGTTCTCATCTCTCTGGTTATCAGGCCCTTCTTCAACCGACGCAGCGAGCTTAGTGGCTTCCTCACCATCCTGGCCATCGCCGCCTCCTTCGCCCTCTCCCTCTGGGCCCTCCAGTCCGCCGTGGGGAGGGAAGGGGTCCTGGGCTACGGGCCCCATCGCTGGCTGACCCTGGGCGACCTGGATTTCCAGGTGGGTATCATGCTGGACTCCCTCACCGCCATTATGCTGGTGGTGGTGACAGGGGTGAGCCTGCTCATACAGGTCTATTCCCAGGGCTACATGCTGGGAGACCCGGGGTACAGTCGCTACTTCGCCTTCATGTCCCTGTTTACCGCCTCCATGACAGGTCTGGTGCTGGCCAGCAACATCCTCCAGCTCTACGTATTCTGGGAGCTGGTGGGGCTCTGCTCTTACCTGCTCATCGGCTTCTGGTACCACCGGCCCGCAGCGGCGGAGGCGGCCAAGAAGGCCTTCCTGGTGACCCGCATCGGCGACTTCGGCTTCCTGCTGGCCATCCTCTACCTCTTCTTCCACCGCGCCGACTTCGCCGCCCAGGGGCTGGACCCCTTCGTGATAACCAACATCCACCAGATGGCGGGGCTGGTCCAGGCGGGGACGGTGGTGGCCTTCGGTGGCCTGGGGCTGACCTGGCTGGCGGTGGGCATCTTCGCCGGAGCAGCGGGCAAGTCGGCCCAGTTCCCCCTGCACGTCTGGCTCCCCGACGCCATGGAGGGTCCCACACCGGTGAGCGCCCTCATCCACGCCGCTACCATGGTGGCCGCCGGCGTCTTCCTGGTGGCCCGCTTCTTCCCTCTGTTCGAGGCCTCGGAGATCGCCACGAACGCCGTGGCCCTGGTGGGGGCCTTCACCGCCCTCTTCGCCGCCACCATGGGCCTAGTGATGCACGACATCAAGCGGGTGCTGGCCTACTCCACCATCAGCCAGTTGGGCTACATGAT
>JBHIBI010000075.1:0-6365 GCA_046758985.1 Dehalococcoidia bacterium | reverse complement strand
CCGTCTGGAGCAGGGCAACTGCCAGGGGCATGAAAGACGCAAATAATTAGGGAGTCCCCGCCCTTAGAACAGCTTGACGTAAAGCCCTGGACGTGCTACCTTTCCTGATTAGAGGCGACGACGGAGACGAGTACCAGGGGGGTCGCCGTCAGCGAGTCCGGTATGGTGGAAGCGGACCGGTAGAGTCCCTGGGAATATCCCTCCCGAGCCGCGCACGGAACGCCGAGGCAGTGCCGAGGCCAGTATGCTGCGCCGGAGTCGCCCTCCGTTAGCTGGGGCGAGGGCATGACGGTGCCCTGAGCGAGGGGCCCCGAGAGGTCGGGGCAAGAAGGGTGGTACCGCGGGAATCAGGTTCCCGTCCCTTGAGGACGGGTTTTTTGTTGGTTATATCAGGGAGGTGGGAACCTCCGAGGAAGGTGGCGAAGATGGCACAGGTGGAGCTGTACGATACCACGCTCCGAGACGGAGCGCAGCAGGAGGGGCTTTCCCCCTCGGTGTCGGACAAGCTGAAGATCACGGCCAAGCTGGACGAGCTGGGGGTCCACTACATCGAAGGTGGGTGGCCCGGCTCCAACCCTAAGGATGTGCAGTATTTCCAGCGGGTCCGCTCACTGCCCCTGCGCCACGCTGTCATCGCTGCCTTCGGCAGCACCCGCCGGGCGGGCATCGCCGCAGAGCAGGATGCCAACCTGAGGGCGTTGCTGGAGTCGGGCGCGCCGGTGGTGACCCTGGTGGGCAAGGCCTCGGAGCTCCAGGTGGCCCGAGTGCTGGAGACCAGCCTGGAGGAGAACCTGGCCATGATCGCCGACTCGGTGGCCTTCTTCAAGGGCCAGGGGCGCAAGGTCTTCTTCGACGCAGAGCACTTCTTCGATGGCTTCAAGGCCAACCCCGCCTACGCCCTCCAGTGCGTGCGCAGCGCTGCCCAGGCGGGGGCTGACGGCGTGGTGCTGTGTGACACCAACGGGGGGACCCTCCCTCACGAGGTCCGTGAGGCGGTGGCCACCGTAGGGCGCCAGGTGGACGTTCCCCTGGGTATCCATGCCCACAACGACGCCGAGGTGGCGGTGGCCAACACCCTGGTGGCGGTGCAGGCAGGTGCGGTCCACGTCCAGGGCACGGTCAACGGCTATGGCGAGCGGTGCGGCAACGCCAACCTGCTCTCCGTCATCGCCAACCTGAAGCTCAAGATGGGCATTGACTGCGTCACCGAGGAGCAACTGCGGCGGCTTACCGAGGTCTCTCGCTTCGTCAGCGAGCTAGTCAATATGCCCCCCAGCGCCTTTCAGCCCTACGTGGGGGCCAGCGCCTTCAGCCACAAGGGTGGGTTGCACGGTTCGGCGGTGGTCAAGCTGGAGGAGAGCTATCAGCACATCCCGCCGGAGCGGGTGGGCAACAGCAAGCAGGTGCTGGTGTCGGAGCTTGCGGGCCGGGGCAACATCCAGTACCGGCTGAAGGAGCTGGGGCTGAGCCTCTCTCGGGAGCAGATTGGCCGGCTGGTGGAGTTCGTCAAGGTGCAGGAGAGCAAGGGCTACCAGTATGAGGGAGCGGAGGCCTCCTTCGAGCTGTTGGTGCGGCGGAGCCTGCCGGACTACCGGGCTCCCTTCGAGATGGTGGACTTTCTGGTGGTGGTGGAGAGCCGCCGGCGGCCCTCGGCCCAGAACGGCGGTGATCTGCTGGCCGAGGCCACGGTGAAGGTCCGGGTGGGCAGTGAGATGATGCATACCGCTGCCGAGGGCAACGGCCCGGTCAACGCCCTGGATAGCGCGGTGCGCAAGGCGCTGCTCCAGGTCTATCCCCGCCTGGCGGCAGCGCGTCTGGTGGACTACAAGGTGCGCGTAGTGGACCAGGGGTCGGGCACCGGCTCGGTGGTGCGGGTGCTCATCGAGTCCACCGATGGCCAGTCCACCTGGCGGACGGTGGGTGCCTCGGCCAACATCATTGAGGCCAGTTGGGTGGCGCTCCAGGACAGCCTGGAGTGGTGGCTGCTGACGCGAGGGCTGGCTCCAACCAGGGGGAAGCGACGTGCACCAGCCAGGGGTGGTCGCAAGCTGGCCTGATGCCCCGGGCGCCGGACCATCTCTCTTAGGGGGCTCCCTGGACGTAGGGTGTGAGCATGGCGTAGATGAGGCGGTTCACCGGCGTGGGGATGCCCAGCTCGCTGCCCATCCGGGCCACGGCGCCGTTGAGGGCCTCCAGCTCCAGGGGCCGCCCCTGCTCCAGGTCGGTGTGCATGGAGGCCTTGAGGTGGCGGGCGGCGGACTCGCAGCGCTGCACCGTCTTGGCTACCACGTCCTCGTCCAGGGCAACCTGCTTGGCGCGGCCCACGGCGGCGATCTCCTCGGCACAGTCCAGCAGCATCCGCTGCGTCTCGGGGTGCTCCAGCAGCACCTCCAGGCGGGTGCGGCAGGCGGTGGTGACCCCCGCCAGGGTGGCGATGAAGATGAACTTGGTCCAGAGTTCCTTCAGGACCTCTGAGGTGAGGGTGATGTCGATGCCCGCCTGCTGGAAGGTCTCCAGAACCCGCGTGGTCCGCGGGCTGGCCTCCCCCGAGAGCTCGCCGAAGATAACGGCGACCATCCGACCCTGCTGCCGGATTACGCCAGGGGCCTCGACCTCCGCCGCCACGTAGGTCAGCCCGGGTAGGACACACTGGGGGCCCAGGCCCTGCTGGAGCTCCAGGTAGCTCTCCACGCCGTTCTGGAGGGTCAGCACCGCGGTCTCCCCGCTGACCAGGGGCTTGAGGAGGGGGATGGCCTGGGCGTTGTGGTAGGTCTTGACGGTGAAGAGCACCAACTCCACGGGCTCCACCTGGCCGGGGTCGTCAGTGGCAGGCGCCTGGACGGTAAACTCACCCTCTCGGCTTTTGATGTGGATCCCGTTGCGCCGGATGGCCTCCAGGTGTGCACCGCGGGCAATGAAGGTGACTTGGTTGCCCGCCCGGGCCAGGAGGGCACCGTAGTAGCCTCCCACGCCACCGCTGCCCATGACGGCGATACGCATCTGGACTACCTCGCATCCAAGGGTTGAGGCTCTCTCAGCACCCGCTCCCAGGGCTTACCCCTGGCGGAGTTTGCACTAGGGTACCACAGCGAGGCCCTGGTTTCTACCGTGGGATTCGACTACAATGGGTGAGCGACGGAAGCCGGTTGCAACTTGAGGTGGGGCAGGCATGGAAAACGGGTCGGGATCCTTCCTGGAGCGGCTGGAGAGGGGGCCGGTGCTGGGCGACGGGGCCGTGGGAACGCAGCTCTACGCCCGGGGCGGCGTGACCTTCGACCGCTGCTTTGATGAGCTGAACCTCTCCCAGCCTGAGCTGGTGAGGGAGATCCACTTGGACTACATTCGGGCAGGGGCAGAGGTGATCGAGACCAATACCTTCGGGGCCAACCGGTTCCAGCTCGCCGCCTACGGACTGGCGACCAAGGTGAGGGAGATCAACCGGCAGGGGGTGCTCCTGGCTCGTGAGGCACGGAACCTGGGTGGGCGACAGGTATGGATAGCGGGCGCCCTGGGGCCGCTAGGGAAGCTCCTGGCCCCGGTGGGGCCCCTCTCTGCGGCCCATGCCCGTGAAGCCTTCCAGGAGCAGGCCCAGTCCCTGATGGAGGCTGGGGTTGATCTACTCATTCTGGAGACCTTCTCCGACCTGCGGGAGATGCGGGAGGCGGTGCTGGCCGTCCAGGAGATGAGTGACCTGCCCCTCATCGCCCAGATGACCTTCACCGAGGATGGGACCACCGCCGCAGGCGATAGCCCCGCGGAGATCGTGCGCACCCTGGAGGAGCTGAAGGTGCCGGTCATCGGGGCCAACTGCAGTGTGGGCTCCCACCTCATGCTGCGGGTGATGGAGGAGATGGCCCAGGTGAGCCATACCCCCCTCTCGGCACAGCCCAACGCGGGATTCCCGGCCTACGTGCGGGGGCGGTTTTTCTACCTGTCATCGCCGGAGTACATGGCGGAGCACGCCCGGCGCATGGTGGAGCTGGGGGTGAGCCTGGTGGGCGGGTGCTGTGGTACCACGCCCAAGCATACCGCGGCCATGGGGGAGGGGTTGCAGGGCCTCCCCCGGCCGCCATCGAGGGTGGCAGCAGGGACGGCGGTGCTCCGGGAGCGGGAGACGCCTCCGCCTCCCCCCTCCGCGGCGGAGCGCCCCACGCGACTGGCGGCCAAGCTGGGCCGCGAGTTCGTGGTCACGGTGGAGGTGAACCCGCCCAAGGGGTTCGACATCTCTGACTCCCTGGTGGGTCTGGACCGCTTGAACGAGTCGGGTCTGCTGGATGCAGTCAACGTGGCTGACAGCTCCCGAGCCCAGGCCCGCATGAGCGCCCTGGCCACCTGCAGCCTGATCCAGAACCGCCTGGGGATGGAGACCATCCTGCACCTGGCGACGCGGCACCGGAACCTGGTGGCCTTGCACTCGGAGCTGTTGGGGGCCCATGCCCTGGGGGTACGGAACATCTTCGCCGTCATGGGCGACCTGCCCCGTATCGGCGACTATCCCGATGCCACCGCTGTCTCGGATATCACGGCCTCGGGCCTCATCCGCCTGGTCAAGTCCTTCAACCAGGGCATCGGCCTGACGGGCAGGCCCCTGGAGCGGCCCACCAGCTTCTTCGTGGGCTGCGCCTTGAATATGGGCGCCGATGACCTGGACCGGGAGCTGCGGGTGCTGGAGCGGAAGCTGGAGGCGGGAGCTGACTTCATCCTGACCCAGCCGGTGTACAGCCCCGAGGTGGTGGAGCGCTGCTGGAGGCGGCTAGGGGGCTTCCCTGTCCCCGTAATCATGGGAGTCCTGCCGCTGCGGAGCTCCCGGCATGCCGAGTTCCTGCACAACGAGGTGCCCGGGATCTCAGTGCCTGAGGAGGTGCGGCAGCGGATGCGGGAGGCAGGGGACAGGAGCGCGGAGGTGGGGATGGCCCTGACTCTGGAGCTAGTAGAATCGGTAAGGGACAAGGTGGCTGGGGTCTACTGCATTCCCCCCTTCGAGCGGTACGAGGTGGTGCTGGAGGTTCTGGAGGGGCTGAAGGCTGTGGTGCCTGGCCTGCACGCCGAAAGCTCCTGACCCCGGGCAGGCCTCCGTCTCTGAGGGTCCCCTTCAGTGGCGAGAGGGAGGGGTACTCCGCTACCGGGGGCGCGCCACGGTGAGGAGACGGAAGGTGTCGAACGGAAGGCTGTTCATCGTTGCCCTCCTGGTTCTCGTGCCAGCGCTGGCCTGCGGTGGGCCTGTGCCCACACCCTTTGTCTTCCCCTCACCGACGCCGACGCTGATAGCCACTCCTACGCGAACTCCTACCCCCACGCCGGTGCCCACACCCACCCCGACGCTGTTTCCCTTCCCTACGCTGACACCGACACCTACCCCGATGCCGGCCCCCACCCCGGTGCCTACGCCCACCCCTACCCCCTCTCCCCTGCCTACGCCCACCCCGACGCCCACTCCTACACCTCAGCCTCCTCCCGACTTTTTAATCACCCCTAGTCCCACGCCTACTCCTCCTCCTACGCCCACACCGACGCCCATCCCGCGCGTGGCCCTGCCGCCGCTGCAGGCGGTGGTGGAAAGCACCCTGGTGGTCTCGGCAGGCGACGGGCCCAGTGCCCTGGCCTTTGACGGGAAGGCCATCTGGGTTGCCAACGCCAACCAGGCAACGGTGAGCAAGCTGGACCAGAATGGCACCCTCCTAGGAACCTTTCCCTCAGGGGGTCAGCCCACTGCCCTAGCCTACGACGGGAACAGCATATGGGTGGCCAACGGCGCCGACAACACCGTCACCCATCTGACCATTCAAGGCGCCGTGCGAGACACCTTTGGTGTGGGCAACTTTCCCACCGACCTGGCCTTCGATGGGGAGTTCATCTGGGTGGCCAATTCCACTGAGGATACCGTCGGCCGGATCGACCGGGAGGAGCTGACGGTGGTCAACCGCCCGATGGGCCGTGGCCCCGTGGCCCTGGCCTTCGATGGGGAGTTCATCTGGGTAGCCCACGAGGTGGGGAATACGGTGAGCCGGCTGGGTGAGGACGGCTTCATCGCGGAGACCTTCCCCGTGGCCGATGCTCCCAGTGCCCTGGCCTTCGATGGGGAGGCCATCTGGGTGGCCAGCAGGTCTGCCAGCACGGTAAGCCGGCTGGCCCTGGATGGCACCCTGTTAGATACCTCCCCGGTGGGGGTTGAGCCTGTAGACCTGCTCTTCGACGGAGAGGCCATGTGGGTGCTCAGCCGGGGTGATGGCATCGTGACCCGACTGGCCCTGGACGGAGCTACCCTGGGCATCTACTCGGTGGGCAATGACCCTGTCGCTATGCTCCTGGACGGGACCTCCCTGTGGATAGCCAATCGCGAGGACGATACGGTGCGTCGGCTACCC
>JBHIBI010000074.1:0-6404 GCA_046758985.1 Dehalococcoidia bacterium | reverse complement strand
TTCACCGTGTCGCCGGGCAGGAAGTCCTGGATCTTGGAGTTGGAGGGTAGGCGTACCAGATGGTGGGCATCCATATTGGTGTCCTTTACTCTTCAGTCGGACCCATTGTAACGGCCCAGGAGGGTTTCAGCAAGGGGCTCTACCCTCTGCACACCCGGTTTTGAAGAGCCGCCCCACACGAGGGTGCTACTGGGAGGGCGAGGGCGGCTCATAGCCCTGGGAGCGCAGGAAGCGCAGGTCCTCGGGGGTGAGGGCAGCCCGCTCCAGCAGGTCGGGGCGACGCCGCCAGGTCCACAGCAGCGCCTGCTGGCGGCGCCACCGGGCCACCTCCCCATGGTCCCCCGAGAGGAGGACCGGCGGGACCTCCCAGCCGCGATAGAAGGCTGGGCGGGTGTACAGGGGGTACTGGAGCAACCCCGAGGCAAAGGAGTCCTCGGCCACGCTGTCCTGGTCACCTATCACGCCGGGGATAAGGCGTGCCACTGCGTCCACTATCACCATGGCGGCCAGCTCCCCTCCGGTGAGCACGTAGTCGCCGATGCTGATCTCGTCGGTCACCAGGTGCTCCCGGACCCGCTCATCCACGCCCTCGTAGTGGCCGCAGAGCAGCACCAGGGCCGGCTTCTGGGCCAGCTCCCGGGCGATGGCCTGGTTGAACACCCGGCCCTGGGGAGTCAGGAGGACCACGGGGGTACTGGCCCTGACCGTGGTGGAGAGGCTGCCCATCACCGCCTCCACCGCCTCAAAGAGGGGCTCCGGCTTCATCACCATGCCTGGCCCGCCGCCGTACTGGTAGTCGTCCACCGTTTTGTGCTGGTCGTGGGTGTAGGTACGGATGTCGTGGAGGTGGACGCTGACCAGGCCCCGCTCCAGGGCCCGCTTGACGATACTCTCGCTGAGGGGGCCCTGGAACATGGCGGGAAACAGGGTGAGGATGTGGATCTCCATGCTGTCTGTCCCTGGGGATTAGTGGCCCGTGGGATGTCCCTCGGCCTCGCCCCGGAGGGTCTCCAGGGCATGAGGCAGGACGGGCAGGAGCACCTCCAGGCACTCCCTAACCGCCCTGGGACTCCCCGGAAGGTTGATAATCAGGGTGCGCCCCCGGAGACCTGCCACCCCCCGGCTGAGCATGGCCATGGGGGTCTTCTTATAGGTCTCAAAGCGCACCGCCTCAGCGATGCCCGGGACCTCCCGTTGGAGCACGGCGAGGGTGGCCTCCGGGGTCACGTCTCGGGAGCCCAGGCCGGTCCCTCCGGTAGTCATCACCAGGTCCAGGGCATCTTGGTCGGCCCACTGGGTCAGCCGCTGGCGGATAGTATCCATTTCGTCGGGCACGACCTCATATCGCCGGACCCGGTACTGGGGAGAGGCCAGCAGCTCCTGGATGGCCTGACCGCTGGTGTCCTCCCGTAGGCCCTGGTAGGCCCCGTCGCTGATGGTCAAGACCCCAAGGGTGAACATACCTCCTCCCGCCAGACTCCATCTTAACACACCTAACGCACCCGGTAGGGACGACAAGGGCATCGAGGAGAGGCCTCCAGTACCTTGGTTATCTTCTGAAAATTTGGTTAGAAAATTGATTAAAGAAAGGTTGAAAAAAGTTTAAGTTTCTGTTAGGGTTCCCCTCGATGATGATGGGAGGGGGAAGCCCAGGGAGGACCCCTGGGGGCAGTCCCGCCTCCTCGAAGATGGTGGGTGACCTCAGCAGGCCCCACCCGTTCTCGTTGCCAGCCTGGACGGTGGGAGGAGGCCCCCTGCCAGAGGCTGGTATCAATGGAGGAGAATCTTCTTGGAGGGCCTATCGGTCATGGCTCAGGGGATGGCCCTTGCTCAGCCTAGGGAGGCGATATGCTCGCCACCAAGGTAAGGCCCTGGAGCGAACTCCTGCAAGCCCTCCCTCTGGCCGTGGAGGAGGGCCCTTCTCGGGGTCTGGAGGGGGTTGTGGAGGAGGGCTTTTACCATCGTCCTGTGCTGCTGCACCAGGTGCTCCAGGGCCTCGCGGTCTCCCCCGGAGGCCGGTACATTGACTGCACGGTAGGCGAGGGGGGGCACGCCGAGGCCATCCTGCACGAGGCCTCACCGGGGGGCAGCCTTCTGGGCATCGACCTGGACCCCCAGGCGCTAGTAGTGGCACAACGACGGCTGGTCCCCTTCGGCGACCGGGTGGTTCTGGAGCGTGGCAGCTACGCTGCCCTGGGAGAACTGGCAACAGCCTCCGGTTTTCGCCAGGTGGATGGCATCCTCTTTGACCTCGGCCTCTCATCCCTGCAGCTCGAGTGCAGCGGACGGGGGTTTAGCTTCCAGCGGGAGGAGCCCCTGGACATGCGCTTCGACCCGCAGGGCGGGACCACCGCCGCTGACCTGGTCAACACCGCCCCTTTCGAGGAGTTGATGCGCATCCTCATTCATTATGGCGAGGAGCGGCGCGCCCGAGCAATTGCTCGGGCCATCATGCGACGGCGTCCCCTCAGCACCGCCCGGGAGTTGGCCGCGGTGGTGGCGGCAGCGGTAGGTGGTAGGCACCAACGCCTTCACCCCGCTACCCGGACCTTCCAGGCCCTGCGCATCGCGGTGAACCGCGAGCTGGAAAGCCTGCGCCAGGCTCTTCCCCAGGCCTTGGACCTCCTCAAGCCGGGTGGCAGGGTGGTGGTCGTCAGCTACCACTCCCTGGAGGACCGGATCGTCAAGGGGACTTTCCTGCGCGAAGCGCACCTCGCCTCGCTGGAGATCCTGACCCGCAAGGTGCTGACCCCCTCCCCGGAGGAGCGGCGGCAGAACCCCAGGAGTCGCAGCGCACGGATGCGCATCGTACGTCATCTGTAGGTTACGGGGGGTCGTAGTCCATGGAAACAACCGTGCAGTGCTCTCAAACACTTCAACAAAACGTGATGGTCGAGCTCGCGACTACGGCCCCCCACCCCTAAACTGCAAGGAGTCTGTGGGACGCCGCAGAGGACAGGGAAAGGCAGAGGTATGAAGAGAGAGAGCATCTACACCGCCATAGACCTGGGCACCTCCAAGATCTGCACCATCGTGGCCCGAGTGGGCCATGACGGACAGCTTCAGGTGCTGGGTCTGGGCGTGGTGCCATCCCAGGGGATCCTGAAGGGTATGCTGGCCAACCCCCAGGAGTGCCGGGACGCTCTGGCGGCCTCACTGGAGCAGGCCCAGCGCTACCTGGGCCGCCGCATCTCCTGGGCCTACGTCGGCGTCACTGGCAACTTTATCACTTCACGCAACCGTGTTGGCTCACTTCAGGGCGTGGGAGAGCTGAGCACTGTGGCATCCCGTCAGGTGCATACTCTCAGCCAGCCTTCCTACGACCCCGAAGTAGAGCCGGGAAAGGAGGTGCTCCACGTCATTCCCCGTGGATATACGGTAGACGGGCTCAAAGGCGTTCGAAACCCCAGCGAGCTGTTGGCCGACCACCTGGAGGTGGAATCCCACGTAATCCTGGCCGATGCACCACCGCTGAGGAACGTGCTCCAGGCGGTGCAGCAGTGCGGGGTGGCGGTGCACAGTCTCGTCCTGGAACCCCTGGCGGCCAGTGAGGCCGTCCTGGGGGAGGATGAGCGAGAGATGGGCGTGGTCCTGGCGGACATCGGCGGTGGCACCACCGATGTGGCCATCTTTGAGAATGGACACCTCTCTCATACCGCCATCATCCCCGTAGGAGGTCATAACCTGACCCGGGACCTTTCTTTTGGCTTAGACATCCCCTACGCCCTGGCCGAGGAAGCCAAGGTGAAGTGGGGGTGTGCCCTTCCTCAGGCCGTCGATGAGCGGGAAAAGGTGATGCTCTCCAGTTTCCAGAGAGCCTCCAGGGAGCCCCTCGGTCGCCGTGCCCTCTGCCGCGTCCTCCACATCCGGCTGGAGGAGATCATCAAGCTCATCTGCCTTCAAGCACCGTCGGTGGAACGGATGCGTTTTCCTCTGGGTGGGCTGGTCCTCACCGGCGGCAGCGCTGCCCTCCCAGGGATCGATGAACTGGCCCGGGAGCTGGTGCCCGGGATTCGCGTCCGAATAGGCTATCCTCAGGGTATCGGCGGCCTGCCAGCGGAGCTGAAGCAGCCTGCCTTCTCTACCAGCATGGGTATCCTGCTGTGGGGCATCAAGCACCACGGAGAGAGGAAAGCCTATGGTAGTAGCAATGGCGACAGCAAGCACCGGGGCTATAAGGCCCTCTTGCGTCGCCTCAAGTGGCCGTTTCTGACGCACAGCAACGGTCAGTGACCTCAGAAGGTTGAATTCAAGAGAAGGAGGAGACTATGTTCCCACCTCAAATGCCTTCAGAGCCAGAACCGGGCCAGGAGACCAATCCTATGGGAGATGGCCAGACCCTAACGGACCGCGGCGCCGTTATCAAGGTGCTCGGCGTGGGCGGCGGCGGCTCCAACGCGGTCAACCGCATGTATAAGGAGCGGGTGCCTGGCGTGGAGTATGTGGTCATCAACACCGATACCCAGCACCTGTCGCGCAACGATGTGCCCACCAAGGTCGCCATCGGGCAGCGCCTGACCCGGGGCCTCGGTGTCGGCGGCAACCCTGAGCTGGGACGCCAGGCAGCGGAGGAGAGCCGGGAGGAGCTGGCCGAGATGGTGAAGGGGGCCGATATGGTCTTCATCACCGCCGGCATGGGAGGTGGCACCGGTACCGGTGCTGCTCCCACCATTGCCGAGCTGGCCAAGGAGAACGGGGCCCTGACTGTGGCGGTGGTCAGCAAACCCTTCGTCTGGGAGGTCTACCAGCGGCGTAAGAACGCTGAGGATGGCATCACCCGGCTGAAGGACAAGGTGGACACCCTCATTGGCATCCCCAACGACCGCCTCCTCTCCCTCAGTCAGCAGCGGGAGGAGCTCTACACCTGGGAGGATGCCCTGAAGCTGGCCGATACGGTGCTCCAGCAGGGGGTCCAGACCATCGCCGAGGTCGTCACCGTCCCCGGAGAGATCAACGTGGACTTCGCCGATGTGAAGGCCGTCATGAGCGAGGCCGGTCCTGCCTGGATGGCCCTGGGTAAGGGCCGGGGCGAGCATCGGGCCATTGAGGCTGCCCGGCAGGCCACCAAGAGCCCCCTTCTGGATATCTCCATCGAGGGGGCACGGCGCATCCTCTTTGTCCTCACTGGCGGCACCACCCTGACCCTGAAAGAGGTTCAGGAGGCCGCCGATGCCATCCAGGAGGTGGCCGACCCCGAGGCCAACGTCATCTTCGGCACGGTGAAGGACCTGAAGATGGACGATGAGGTGAAGATTACCCTCATCGCCACCGGGTTCCCCAGCCAGGAGATGCTGATGCAGCAGGAGGAGGGGCTGCGGCGGCTGCTCCGGGAGACGGCGTCCAACGGAGATGAGGAAGACCTGGAGGTGCCAACCTTCCTGCGACGGGAGGCCGCCCGCATGCGGCGAGCACGGCCCGGCTTCATTCAATAGGGCCCGTATCCTCACTTTGAGGAATGTTCCCGGAGCCTAAGTGCACTCGTCTCTCCCTGGTAGCCACGCTCCACAGGGCCCGGGAATCCACCCGAGGCCGTCCCGACGGTATGTTGGGGCGGCCTCTTCATCCCTTCTCTCTGGTGTGCCCCGCTTCGAGTGACGGTGTTCCAACTCCTCAAAAATTTGATACCCCACCCCCTTGACGCCACAAGAAATTGTGGTATGCTAGTACTCTAGCACTAAATGTAGGAGTTAGCCAGCCCTTTTCCAAGGGCTTGCGTTTTCTTCTTGAGGCAGGGGTGAGGGAATGCGGTGCCCCTACTGTGGCCACCCTGAGTCCAAGGTCATCGACTCCCGGGACGTGGAGGACGGCATCCGGCGGCGCCGGGAGTGCCTCAGTCCCCACTGCGGCCAGCGGTTCACCACCTACGAGCGCATGGAGCTGGCGGCCCTCTGGGTGGTCAAGCGGGACGGCCGTCGGGAACGGTTCAGCCGGGAGAAGCTGGTAGGCGGCCTGCTGAAGGCCTGCGCCAAGCGCCCCGTCTCCATCGAGACCATCGAGAAGATGGTGGAGGAGATCGAGGGGGTGCTCCAGCGACACGGCCGGGCCGAGGTGCCCGCCTCCGCCGTTGGCGAGCTGGTGATGGAGCACCTCAGGGCCATCGACAGCGTGGCCTATATCCGCTTCGCCAGCGTCTACCGCCACTTCCAGGATGTGGAACACTTCCGCCAGGAGGTGGAGGCGCTGAGGGATACGGTGGCCCGCTCGCCCAAGGCCGTCGCGGGCCAGCTCCCCTTGCTCCCGCAGGAGGAGTTTCCCTCACAGAGGGCCGGGGCCAGGAAGCGAAGGGAGCCGAGGCCACGACGGCAGCGACCCCCGGCCCAGGGCCGGCCACGGCTAGCAACAGGGGTGGGCGCCTCGCCCAGAGCAGACTCCATCAGAAAAGGGGATTTCCATCATGGCTAACA
>JBHIBI010000073.1:0-6565 GCA_046758985.1 Dehalococcoidia bacterium | reverse complement strand
CGGCTGGAGAACCAGCTCATCGTCACCCCGGACGGGCCCGACATCTACAGCACCACCCCCTTTGACGAGCGGCTGTTGGACCATGTCCACCCGCTGGACAAGACCACGGGCCGCGTCCAGCGGGCGCACCTCTAGGGGGCTACGGCGAGGGGCGCAGGATGACCCTCGGCTGGGGAATCGTCGGCATCGGCCTTCACGCCAACCACATCATGGCACCGGCCATCACCCGGGCCCACGGTGCCCGGCTGGTAGGCGTGTGCAGCCGTGACCTGAAACGGGCCCAGGCCTTCGCCAGGGAGCACGGGGCCTCCCACGCCTATACTCTCTACGAGGAGATGCTCCGCGACCCGAAGGTGCAGGCGGTCTATATTGCCACTCCCAACGCCCTCCATGCAGGGCAGACGGTCCAGGCAGCCCGTGCGGGGAAGCACGTGCTCTGCGAGAAGCCCTTGGCCCTCACCGTAGCCGAGGCCGAGGGCATGGTGCAGCTCTGCCGGGAGGTGGGGGTGAAGCTGGGCGCAGCCCTTCAGAACCGCTTCCACCCAGCGCACATCGAGATGCGCCGCCTCATCGCTAGCGGCGAGGTGGGGGAGCTGGTGCTCCTCCTGGGGGAGTACAGCCGCGACTTCGCCCAGCCCTCCCGGGCCTGGAAGGGCGACCCCGCCCTGGCCGGCGGCGGCGCCGTTATGGGCATGGGCACCCACGTCATCGACCTGTTCCGCTTCCTCACCGGCCAGGAGGTGGAGGAGGTGCTGGCCCGGGCCGATGCCACCGCCTGGGACCTCCCCGTAGACGACCTGCTCCTGGCCATCCTCAAGTTCCCCGGCAGGCTTCGGGCCACCATGGTCTCGGGCTACTACGTCCCCCGGGCCTACAACAGCGTGGTGGTCTATGGCTCCAAGGCCCGGCTGACCGGGCTGGGCACCGTGGGCATGTACCACCGGGGCACCCTCCTGGTGGAGAGGGATGACGGCTCCACGAAAAAGGAATTCCCTGCCGATGACCCGACGAGGGACAACTATGTACAAATGGTCGAGGCCTTCGTTCGCGCTGTGGAAGAGGACACCGAGCCCAAGGCCTCGGGGGCCGACGGCCTGGAGCTGGTGCGCCTCGTGGAGGCTGTGCTGGAGTCGGCCCGGAGGGCGGAGGCTGTCGCCATTCGCCGCGATCCGGTAGCCGGGCCGGGAAGGGGTGGGTAATGCCTCTCTACGAGTACCAATGCGCCGCCTGCCTTCTCGAAGGCTTTGCCTTTACAGGAGTCCCCACCTTGGCTATAATCGCCTGAGTTGATCCCGATTCTCGGGACAGCAGGAGGTAGCACATCTTGACCGTCCTGCGTGTTCTGACGGCGCCACACCGTGTCCTCCAGACCAAGACCAAACGGGTGGGCATCCATGATGGCTCCATCCAGCGTCTCATTGATGACCTGATCGAGACCATGCATGCCTATGAGGGGGTGGGTCTGGCCGCCAACCAGGTAGGGGCGCTTCAGCGGGTCTTCGTCATTCAGCTCCCCGAGGATGAGGAGGCCCAGGTGTTCATCAACCCGGAGATCACCCGTCGCGAGGGACAGCGGGAGGTGGAGGAGGGCTGCTTGAGTGTCCCCGGCTACCGTGGCCTGGTCCACCGCTCGGAGCGGGTGCGGGTCAAGGGCCTCGACCGCCACGGCCGGCCGGTGCGGGTGAAGGCCGAGGAACTCCTGGCCCAGGCCCTGGAGCATGAGCTGGACCACCTCAACGGCATCCTCTACATCGGACACCTGGTGAGCAAGGAAAGCCTGTGGAAACTGGAGCCGGAGGAGACCCGGCCCGAGGTTGAGGCGGCCACGCCGCCGCAAGGGTAGCCTTGGTAAATCCTGGTCGGCGGCCCAGCACCCACGGCAACCCCCTCCCCCAGACCATGACGCACCTTCTTCAGCAACTTCAGGCCTTCTTTACCGCCTCCCACTGTAGAGCCTACCTGGTGGGTGGGTGCCTGCGGGACAGCCTTCTGGGGCTCTCCACCAGGGACGTTGACCTGGCCGTGGAGGGCGATGCCCTCTTCCTGGCCCGCCGGCTGGCGGACTCCCTGGGTGGGGCCTTTGTCGCCCTGGGTGAGGAGCACCAGGTCGCCAGGATAGTGCTGCGTCCCCCCGGAGAGGGAGAATGGCGTATCGACCTCGCCAGTCTCCGGGGCTCCCTGGAGGAGGACCTGGGATACCGCGACTTTACCCTGGATGCCCTGGCGCTGCCCTTGGAGTACGGCGGAGTCCAGGGCTGGGAGACGCGTCTCACGGACCCCTTCGGGGGACGAGGGGACCTGGAGCAGAGGCGGGTACGGGCCGTCAGCGACCGGGTGTTTCAGGAAGACCCGCTCCGCCTGCTGCGGGCCGTGCGGGTGGCGGCCCAGCGAGGGCTCAGCATCGAAGAGGCAACCCTGGCGCTCATCCGCCGCCACGCTCCTCTGCTCCCCACCGTGGCCGCCGAGCGAGTACGGGACGAGTTCCTGGGCATCCTAGCAGCGGAAGGCGTGAGGGAACACCTGGGCCTCCTGGACAGCCTGGGCCTCCTCTGCCGTGTGCTCCCGGAGCTGGAGGTCACCCGAGGGGTCAGCCAGCCCAAGGAGCACTACTGGGACGTGTTCGAGCACTCCCTGGAGGCGGCGGGCGCTGCCGAGCGGGTCACCGGTGGTGACCGCCGTGACCCGGTGGTGGCGACGGTGCCCTGGGACCAACGGCTCAGCCAGCACTTTGCCCAGGAGGTGAGCGATGGCCATACGCGCCGCACGCTCCTCAAGCTGGCGGCCCTGCTCCACGACGTGGCCAAGCCCCAGACGAAGACCGTGGACGAGAAGGGCCGCACCCGCTTCTTCGGCCATCAGGCCCAGGGTGCGGCCATCACCCGGGAGGTGCTGGAGCGGCTGCGGTTGAGCGGGCGGGGGGTCCATCTGGTGGGCACCATGGTGGAGTACCACCTGCGGCCCGTCCAAATGAGCCAGGGAGGAGAGCTAGCTACATCCCGGGCGGTGTACCGCTACTTCCGGGACCTGGGTGACGCAGCGGTGGAGACCCTCTATCTCAGCCTGGCGGACTACCTGGCCGCCCGTGGCCCCAACCTGGAGCTGGAGGACTGGGGGGCCTACGTCCGCATGATGGCGCACATCCTGAGCACCGGCCTGGAGGAGCAGGCTCCAGAGCGGAGGCCCAAGCTGCTCAGTGGTCACGACCTGATACAGCTCTTTGGCCTGGCTCCGGGTCCGGAGCTGGGGCAGCTCCTGGAGGCCCTGCGTGAAGCCCAGGCTGCCGGGGAGGTCGCCACCCAGGAGGAGGCTCTGGCGTGGGTGCGTCGCCAGCTCGGGCGGCGAGGCCAAAAACCGGCTGCAAAGGGCGCTCTCCGGTCTGGGAGAGCAATGGAGCGCAAGGTATATACTGAGGGATAGCCTCAGGGAGGCGAGATAGGTTTGCGGAGATTCGCTCGACACCTCCGGGTCCTGGCGCTGGTGGCCGTCATCGTTGGTCTCTCAGTGGCCTCCATCGCCATCAGGGACGTCAACCTCTCCTTTGCTGGCGCCACCCTCCAGAGGGGTGGGGATGGGCCCCTGGGCCTGCGGCTGGGGCTGGACCTCCAGGGGGGGAGCCACCTGGTGTACCAGACGGCCCTGGCCGATGCCTCGGATGAGCAGATCGAGGGGGCCCTGGGCATCATCGAACGGCGCATCAACGCCTTCGGCGTGGCCGAGCCTGTGATCCAGCGGCTGGGAAGCGACCGCATTCTGGTGCAGCTCCCCGGCGTGGAGAACATCGAGGAGGCCAAGCGCCTCATCGGCCAGACCGCCCGGCTGGAGTTCAAGGAGCGCACCTGCTCGGACTCCCTGTGCACCACCTTCGAGGACCGGGACATCAACCTCACTGGGGAGGATCTAACTCGGGCTTTCCCCGATACCCATCCCACCACCGGCGAGGCTGTCGTCACCATCCAGTTCAACTCCCGGGGTACCCGCATCTTTGCCGACCTCACCCGCCGCATCGCCGGCGACGACACCAAACGCATCGCCATCTTCCTGGACGATGGGGAGATCATCGCTCCCGTAGCGCAGGAGCCTATCCTCACCGGCAGCAGCATCATCCGCGGCCCCGACTTCACCCCCGAGCGGGTGCGCACCATCGCCATCCAACTGGAGTCCGGCCGGCTGCCGGTGCCCCTGGAGCTGGTCGCCGAGACCAGCGTGGATGCCACCCTGGGTACCGATTCGTTGCGGAGGAGCTACATCGCCGGCCTGATAGGCTTCGGGCTGGTGCTGCTGTTCATGGTGCTGTACTACCGGATGGTGGGCGTGGTGGCCTCCATGGCACTGCTGGTCTACCTGGCCATCGTCCTGGCCATCTTTAAGCTGGTGCCCATCACCCTCACCCTGGCGGGTATCGCTGCCTTTATTCTCTCCATCGGCATGGCGGTGGACGCCAACATCCTCATCTTCGAGCGGATGAAAGAGGAGCTGCGGCTGGGCCGGAGCCTGGCCTCGGCCATGGACATCGGCTTCAGCCGTGCCTGGCCTGCCATCCGGGACAGCAACATCTCCACCTTCCTCATCACCGCCATCCTGTTCTGGTTCGGCTCCCGGCTGGGCGCTACCCTGGTCATGGGATTCGCCCTCACCCTCTTCGTTGGCGTGGCCGTGAGCATGTTCACCGCCATCGTGGTCAGCAAGAACCTCCTTCAGATCATGGCGCTGACGCCGTTACGGGGGAGACATAGCCTGTTCTCGCCCGAGGCCGCGCCGTCGCGGCGTCGCGTACCCGGAGCCGTGGAGGCGGAATAGACCGTGGATATCGTAGGCAAGAGGTTCTGGTATTTCCTGCTTTCCGCCGTGGTCATCATCCCCGGCATCATCGCCCTTGTGATACCGCCAGCCCTGAAGCTGGGGGTGGACTTCACCGGCGGCTCTGCCCTGACCCTCACCTTCGCCGAGCCGGTGACCGAAAGCCAGGTCCGGGGGCAGATGATCGCCCTGGGCCACCCCGAGGCCACCATCCAGGCTATGGGCGACCGGAGCGTATTCATCCGCACGGCACTCCTGCGTGAGGCGGTGGTCGAGGGCGACAGGATCGTCGAGCCCTCCGAGTGGCAGGCCATCCAGGATGCAGTGGAGGAGAGCATCGGCCCTATCGAGAGCAGGCAACTCGACACCGTTTCGCCGGTGGTGGCCCAGGAGACGGTGCGTAACGCTGGCTTCGCTGTACTGGCCGCCGTGGTAGGCATCCTGCTGTACATCACCTGGGCCTTCCGGGGGATGCGCCACTCGTTTCGCTACGGGGTGGCTGCTATTCTGGCCCTGGTCCACGACGTGCTACTGGTGGTGGGCATCTTCTCCATCCTGGGCAAGGTGGTGAACCTGGAGGTCAACGCTATGTTCATCACCGGACTGCTCACGGTGCTGGGCTACAGCGTCAACGACACCATCGTAGTCTTCGACCGCATACGGGAGAACGCAGCCCGGGGTACCGAGGTGCTCTACGAGGATGTGGTGAACACCAGCATCCTCCAGACCATTGGGCGCTCCCTGAACACCTCCCTCACCTCCCTTACCGTGCTGCTGGCCCTGTTGCTCTTTGGAGGGCCTACCATCCGCCCCCTCCTGCTGGCGCTGCTCATCGGCATCGCCGCCGGTACCTACAGCTCCGTCTTTATCGCCAGCCAGTTCCTGGTTATATGGGAGAGGCGGGAGTTGGGCAGGTTCCTGCCGTTCCGCCGGCCTGCCCGGGTGGAGGCCCCATAGCGCGCCACCCGTCCCTACCCTAGGTCGGCGGCACCAGGACGATGCGTCCCAGGACGGCCCTCTGTCGTACCAGCCTATAAGCCTCTGCCGCTCTCTCCAGGGGCATGGTCTGGGCCACCACGGGCCGCAGCAGGCCCTCCCTGACCTGGGCCATGGCCCCTAGCACGTGGCGACGGTCTGCCCCCGACGTGGCCACCAGGGTAGCGTCGCGGAAGATGAACTCCGCCAGGTTGACCTGGGCCCCCTCTCCGGCCACCTCACCCAGGGAGAGCAGCCTGCCGTCCTGGGCCAGGCACCGCACCAGCGAGGGGTACAGCGGCGACCCCACCGTGTCCACGATGACCTCGGCGCCCCGGTCCTCCGTTAGCGCTAGCACTACCTCGCTGAAGTCCAGCTCTCCCATCAGCACCACCTCGTGGGCACCCAGGGCCTGGAGGCGCTCCGCCTTGGACGGGGAGCTGGTGAGGGCCAGCACTGTTGCGCCCGCGGCCCTGGCAAGCTGGAGGGCGTGGACCCCCAGGCCACCGCCCGCTCCAGTGACCAGCGCCCTCTCCCCCGGACGGGGCCGGGCCAGCTCCCCCACCCCTTTCACCACCACCCCTATGGGGCAGGCCAGCAGGCAGGCCTGGGCGGGCTCCAGCTCGGTGGGGAGGGGTACCAGGGCAGCGGCGCGGAGCTTGACCCGCTGGGCAAAGCCGCCGTCCCTGCCGTGCCCGATGCCCTGGCCCTCCAGGCAGCGGTGCTCCCTCCCCGCCCGGCAGCGCTGGCAGGAGCCGCAGGCCTCGGTCAGCAGCGAGACCACCCGCTGCCC
>JBHIBI010000072.1:0-6628 GCA_046758985.1 Dehalococcoidia bacterium | reverse complement strand
CCCTTTGCGCCCATCTGCAGGGCCTGCCGCGACCGGGTGGCCCAGGAGGGCGAGAAGGTGGAGATCGAGTGGCTGCCCCGAGAGGCCCGGTACGCCGAGAAGCTGGCCACCCCCGACGTCTCCATCGCCGACCTCATCGGCGAGGTGGACCCCATCAAGGTGGCCGAGGGCCGGTACCTGGCCGACGAACTGACCATCCACTACGGGTTGATCCCCCGGGTCAACCGGGGAATCTTCTGCATCAACGAGCTCCCCGACCTGGCCGAGCGCATCCAGGTGGGGCTGTTCACTGTCATGGAGGAGCGGGATGTCCAGATCAAGGGCTACCGGGTCCGGCTGCCCTTGGACGTGTTCGTGGTGGCCACCGCCAACCCTGAGGACTATACCAACCGGGGCCGCATCATTACCCCCCTGAAAGACCGGTACGGTGCCCAGATCCGTACCCACTACCCCCGCTCCTTGGAGCACGAGATCCAGATCATGGAACAGGAGCGGGACCCCTTCCCTGATGAAGAGCGTATCTTTGCCCCCCAGTACATGAAGGAGATTATCGGGGAGATCACCCAGCTGGCCCGCCGCAGTCCCGACATCAACCAGCGGTCGGGGGTCAGCGTGCGGGTCTCCATCGCCGACTACGAGACTATCCTCTCCAGCGCCTTGAAACGGGCCATCCGGCAGAAGGAGAGCCTGACGGTGCCCCGCCTGAGCGACCTCCCCGCCATCGCTGCCTCCTTCCATGGCAAGGTGGAGCTGGAGACCTTTGAGGAGGGCCGTGAGACCCGGCTCCTGGAGGAGCTGATCAAGAAGGCCGTGCTCAACGTCTTTGGCCAGTACTTTAACGTCCGGGCGCTGGAGGGCATCGTGCAGCGCTTCGAGGAGGGGCTCGTGGTGGAGGCAGGCGCGGAGCTCCCTTCCCAGCACTATGTAGAGGTACTGAGGCAGGTGGATGGCCTCTCCGAGGCGGTGAAGCACCTGGGTGCCGATGAGCGCCCTCCGGTAGTGGCATCGGCCATGGAGTTTGTCCTGGACGGCCTTCACCTGAACCGGAGGCTGAACCGGGACCGGGTGGAGCACGGGTTCCGCTACAGGAGCTAATGCCATGCCCGGCTACCGCTACACCCGGTGGGACGGGACGCAGCAACCCCTCCCCATCCATGAGGACGACCTCATGGAGCAGCTCGCCGATCACCTGATGCACCACGGTGACGTCTCCGCCGCCCTGCGTTCCCTGATGCAGCGGGGCGTGCAGGGCAGGTTCGGACAGCGGCTTCCCGGTATCCAGGAGATGCTCCAGCGTCTGCGAGCTCAGCGTCAGGAGGTTCTGGACAGATATAACCTGGACACGACCCTGGACTCGTTGCGCCGCCAGCTTGATGAGGTCATCCAGACCGAGCGCCGCGGCATCGAGCGGCGGTTACAAGAGGTGGAGGAGCGTTACCAGCAGCTCAGGGTATCCGAGGGGTATAGCCCGGGCCTGGAGGAGGAGCTGTTACGCAGGTTGCAGCGGGAGGCCCAGAGGAGCCGCCAGTTCCTGGACCGGCTGCCGCCACAGGTGGCCGAGACCCTTCGTCAGCTCAAGGACTACGAGTTCATGGACGACGAGGCCCGCACCAAGTTCAATCGGCTGCTCCAGTCCCTCCAGCAGAAGGTGGTGGACTCCCTCTTGCGGGACCTCTCACAACACCTGCGGGGGATGACTCCCCAGGCTCTGGACGCGATGAAGGAGATGCTCCGGGACCTGAACCGGGTGCTGGAGCAGAAGCTGAATGGTGAGCGGCCCCAGTTCGACCAGTTCATGCAGAAGTACGGGGGGAACTTCGGCCCCAACGGGCCTGCCAGCCTGGAGGAGCTACTGGAGCACCTCCAGCGCCAGCTCTCGGACATGGAGTCCCTGCTCAAGAGCCTCTCGCCCCAGGTACGGCAGGAGCTGGAGGAGGCGCTGAACACCGTTTTCCGGGACCAGGAGCTTCAGGGGGAGCTGCTCCGGCTGGCTGCCAGCCTGGAGCATCTGAACTCCCTCCCCGATGCCCAGGAGTTCCCCTTCCAGGGGGAGGATCCGGTGAGCCTGGATGAGGCCCTGCAACTGGTGCGGCACCTGCAGCGAATGGACGAGCTGGAGAAGCAGCTCCGCAGGACCCAGCAGGGCGCCAGCCTGGCCGACGTGGACCCAGAGCTGGTGCGGGAGCTCCTGGGAGAGGTGGGCCAACGGGAGGTCCAGCAACTCCAGAGGCTCGTTCAGGTACTGGAGGAGGCGGGGTACATCCGCCAGATGGGGAACCGTTTCGAGCTCACCCCTCTGGGGATGCGCCGCATCGGCCAGAAGGCCTTGCAGGAGGTCTTCGCCTATCTCAAGAGGGACCGCGTCGGACACCACCCGGTACGCTCCTCTGGCTGGGGTGGCGAGCTGCTGGAGGAGACCAAGCAGTACGAGTTCGGCGACCTCTTCCATCCCCACCTCCAGCGCAGCTTGATGAACGCAGTCTTGCGGGAGCCAGGGGTGCCGGTGCAGCTTCAGCCCGGGGACTTTGAGGTCTACCGCAATGAGCAGGTGGCCCACGCCGCCACCATCTTGATGCTGGACCTCAGCCTCTCCATGGCCATGCGGGGCAACTTCCTGGCGGCCAAGAAGGTGGCCCTGGCCCTGGACAACCTCATCCGCCTGCGATTCCCCCGGGACTCGCTGCACATCGTGGGCTTCTCCACCTACGCCCGGGAGGTGAAGCCGGAGAAGCTCCCCTACCTGACCTGGGACGAGTTTGACCCCTACACCAACATCCAGCACGGGCTCGCCCTAGCTCGGAAGCTCCTCTCCCGCTCTCCCGCGGGCACCCGGCAGATTATCATGATCTCCGACGGGGAGCCTACCGCCCACCTGGAGGGGGGCCAGCTCTATCTCCAGTACCCCCCCAGCCCGCGGACCATCCGGGAGACCCTGCGTGAAGTGCGGCGTTGTACCCAGGTGGGCATCACCATCAACACCTTCATGCTGGAGCGTAGCTCCTACCTCATGGAGTTCGTGGATCAGATGACGCGCATCAACCGGGGCCGGGTCTTCTACACCAGCCCCGAGCGGCTGGGCGAATACCTGCTGGTGGACTACGTCAGCAGCCGCCGCCGGCTGGTCAGCTAGCGGGCCTCCTGCTGCACCCTCTTCTCCTCCCGGAATCGCTACTCACCGCGGTAGCAAGAGGCCGTGCCCCCGCGCCGGCCGGGTGCTGTAGCCCGATGGTCAGGCTTGACTCCCCGAGCGTGGGTGTATAATAGAGGTGTACGGGCTGGGTTGCAGCTCGGCGGTTGAGGGAGGGGTAGCCTAGATGAACACGGCCAAGACCGGCGGCTTGATGATCCTGCTGACCGTACTCCTCGTCATCGCCGGCTTCTTGCTCACCGGCAGCATGGTTGGAGCGACGGCAGCGCTCATCCTCTCCCTGCTGATAAACCTGGGCATGTACTGGTTCAGCGACCGCATCGCCCTGGGCATGGCTCGGGCCCGCGAGGTGAGCGACCAGGAGGCCCGCGAGCTGCACGGCATCGTGGAGGAGCAGGTACGGCTGGCCCGGATACCCAAGCCCCGGGTGTACATCATCGAGAACGACTCACCCAATGCCTTTGCCACGGGCCGCAACCCCCAGCACGCAGCCATCGCCGTCACCACGGGAATCCAGCGGCTGTTGAACCGCAATGAGCTTGGGGGGGTCATCGCTCACGAACTAGCCCACGTGGGGAACCGGGATACCCTGATTATGGCCGTGGCCGCGGCTATCGCCGGGGCCATCACCTGGCTGGCCTTCATGGCCCGCTGGGCCATGATCTTCGGCGGCTTTGGTGGTAGGGGAGGCCGGGGTGGGGGCCCCCAGGCCTTTCTTGGTATCGCTGGCCTGGTGGCCGTAGCCATCCTGCTGCCCCTAGCCGCCATCCTCATCCGGCTGGCCATCTCCCGTGCCCGGGAGTACCAGGCCGATGCCACCGGTGCCAAGACCTCGGGGACGCCGTGGGCACTGGCCGATGCCCTGGCGAAGCTGGAGCAGGGTTCCCGGCAACGTCCCATGAAGGTGAACGAGGCGGTCTCCCACCTGTTCATTGTCAACCCTCTGAGCGGGCAGACCATGGCTCGTCTGTTCTCCAGCCACCCTCCCATCGAAGAGCGGGTCAAGCGGCTGCGCAGCCTCCAGAGGTTCTAGGAACTGGGCGGAGTGACAGCCGAGTGACAGCTCAGACAGTTCTCGTTACTGGGGGAGCGGGTTTCATCGGTTCCCATCTGGTCGACCGGCTGGTGGAGCTGGGGCACCACGTGGTCGTTATCGACGACCTGAGCTCCGGCAGGTTGCAGAACCTGAACAAGGCCCCCCACTTCTACCACATGAGCATCTGCGATCCCGATATGGAGGAGGCGTTCCAACGGGAGCGGCCCCAGGTGGTGTTTCACCTCGCTGCTCAGGTGAGCGTTCCCGCCTCCGTCACGGCGCCCCTCAAGGATGTGGAGACCAATGTGCTGGGGACCCTCGGGCTCTTGGAGAACGCCCGGAGGTGCGAGGTTGAGAAGGTCATCTACTCCTCCACGGGGGGTGCCATCTACGGTGAGCCCCAGCGCCTCCCCTGCGATGAGTCTCACCCGGTGGCCCCCCTCTCACCTTACGGGCTCTCCAAGTACAGCGGCGAGCAGTACCTGGACCTCTACCGCCGCCTGTACCAGATGAGCTCTACGGTCCTGCGCTACGGCAATGTGTACGGCCCTCGGCAGGACCCCCACGGAGAGGCCGGCGTGGTCGCCATCTTCTCCCAGGCCATGCTCCAGAAGAAGCAGCCGGTCATCTTTGGCACCGGTGAGCAGGAGCGGGATTTCGTCTACGTTGCCGACGTGGTGGAGGCTAACATCCTGGCCATGGAGGCGGGCGACGGCCAGGTGTACAACATCGGCACGGGCGTCGGTACCTCGGTGAACCACCTCTTCTCTTTGCTCAAGGAGGTCCTCCGCTATCCGTGGAAGGCAGCGTCCGGGCCACCGCGAGTGGGAGACGTGGACAAGGTCTATCTGGACGCCTCCAAGGCCCGCCAAGAACTGGGCTGGGAGCCCAAGGTGCCATTGGCAGAGGGCCTGCAGATGACGGTGGAGCATCTCCAGGCTCAGCTTGCGACATCGGCGTAAACAGGAGGTTGGCCGATTTTCAACCGACTGCGATCTCATCTAACAGGGTAAGGATTGCCAATGAATCAGAAGAGGGTGGAGAAAGTCATCATCATAGGCTCTGGGCCGGCTGGGGATACCGCTGCCCTCTACGCGGCGCGAGCTGAGCTGAGTCCCTTGGTCATCGAGGGGGTTCCCGCTGGGGGGCAGCTCACCATCACGACCGATGTAGAGAACTACCCCGGCTTCGTCCAAGGCATCCAGGGGCCAGAGCTCATGGTGGTCTTCAAAGAGCAGGCAGAGCGCTTCGGAGCCCGGTTCGTCAGCGGCGCGGTCACCGGTGTAGATTTCTCGGAGCGACCCTTCGAGATCACGGTTGATGAAGAAGACATCTACTATGCCAAGACCGTAATCATCGCCACGGGCGCAACGGCCAGGCTCCTGGGTCTGGAGTCGGAGTCCAAGCTAGTAGGCCGCGGCGTTTCTGCCTGTGCCACCTGTGATGGATTCTTCTTCAAGGACAAGGAGCTGATCGTCGTTGGCGGTGGCGATACCGCCATGGAGGAGGCCACCTTCCTCACCAAGTTTGCTACCAAAGTGCACGTAGTGCACCGTCGCGACCAGCTTCGCGCCTCGAAGTTCATGCAGCAGCGTGCCTTCAACAATCCCAAGATAGCGTTCATATGGAACACGGTGGTAGGGGAGATTCTTGGGGCTGAGGAGGGCAAGGTCACTGGGGTAAGGCTACGAAACACCCAGACCGGCGAGGTCACAGAGCGGGCCATCGACGGGGTATTCATAGCCATCGGCCACAAGCCCAATACTGAACTGTTCGTCGGGCAGGTGGAGATGAACGAGAACGGCTACATTCTCACCCACGATGGCACCAAGACCAACATCCCCGGCGTCTTCGCCTGTGGAGACGTTCAGGACTGGCTCTACCGGCAGGCCGTTACCGCTGCGGGGACGGGGTGTATGGCTGCCATGGATGCCGAGCGGCTGCTGGCGGCTGAGGAGGCCAAGCCTGCCCAGAAGGCGGAGGCTCCCAGGGGTGCAAGGTAGGGTTTGTTGTAGAGCCATGCCCCTCTGACAAGGGTGCCATACTTCGTCCGCTTGTGGGCGAAAAGACACCCCAGGCCCTTCAGCAGAACGGCCTGGGGTGTTGGGCTTCCGGTTTCTCGCAGCGGTAGGCCTAGTGGCCGCCGCAGGAGCAGTGGCCCCCGCAGGCGCAGCCGCTGCCAGCGTACTTGGGGTTGCTGATGACGAAGCCCGCCCGCATCAGATCCTCGATGTAGTCGATGGTGGCCTCTTCCAGGAAGGGAGCGCTGAAGGAGTCCACCAGAACTTGCAGGCCGTCGGCCTGGATGACCTGGTCGTCATCCTGGGGCTCCTTCTCCATGCTGAGCATGTACTGCACACCGCCCTGTTCCCCTGGGACGGCGAGAACCCTTAAGGCAGTGCCTTCGGTGCCCTGCTCCTGGAGAATGACCTTCAGCTTGTCTA
>JBHIBI010000071.1:0-6648 GCA_046758985.1 Dehalococcoidia bacterium | reverse complement strand
TTCGTGGTCAACCGTGCTGGTATCCCCTGCCCTATCTACGAGTCGGCCTACCTGGGAGAGGACCCCTCCGCCAAAGGGTGGCTCCTGGCCCAACTGGAGGGCGAATACGCCCAGGTGGGCCTCTCCCCATCACCCGCCCTCCGGGAGCCGCCCGACCATGCCGCTGTGGAGCTGGAGTTCATGGCCTTCCTCTGTAGCTGCGAGGCGGAGGCATGGGAGGAAAAGGATCTGCCAAAGGCCCTCCGAGAGTGCCAGAGGCAACGCACTTTTCTGGAACGTCACCTCGCTTGGTGGTTTCCCCAGTTCGCCTGTAAGGTGGCCGCTACCAACCGCGACAGCGTGTTCGCTACCGCGGCCCGGGCCACCACAGCGTTCCTCGCCCACGACAGCGACCTCGTGGACGCTCTCCTGCAGCAGTTGGAGGGCGTCAGGGAGGCATCATGACCGAGCCCAGCGAGGGGGTAGGAGAGGATCGGCAAGCTGGCACCGTGCCCTTGGCGACGGATTGCATCGGGGAGAGCCTCCTCACCGCAGTCCTTCTGTGCCAAGGGCTCCAGACTCTGGGCAATGGCCTGGACCTGAAGGAGCTTTGCCGCTGGGTGGAGGAGACGCATGCGGGCGTGCAGGTGAGGGTAGTGCCCGACCTCTGCCACGATCCCAAAGAGCTCTCCCGCATAGCTACCACCGGCATTCGACGCATGGTCCTGGGTCTGTGTACCTGGGACTACTCCGAATTGGAGATGCAATTCCAGGCCAGGAAGGCTGGGCTGGACCCCTTGGGCATGGAAACGGTGAACCTGGGAACGTTCTGTACGCGAGTGCCGGAGGGCTCTGTAGGCATCGAAAAGGCCAAGCTTCTCCTGGCGACCGCTGTTGCCCGAGCACGAGCCTATCCCGGGAGTAGCCCTGAGCATCTCAGACCCTCCTTTCCGTCTCTGTCCCAGAAGATGAGCCGCCGTGCCCTGTTCACCCTGCCGCCCATGCAGTACCAGGTGGTAGCCTCCATCGATCATCCACGCTGCATCGCCGATACCGGCTGCGCCCTCTGCGTCTCGGCCTGCCCCCATGGCGCACTGGAACGCGTGGGGGAAAAGGTCTGGATAAAAAAGACGCGGTGCCAGGGTTGTGGCCTCTGCGTGACAGTGTGCCCCCAAGATGCCATCCAGTTTCCCGGCAACTCTCCCGCCCAGCTTGAGGCCCAGGTCACCGCTCTCCTGGAAACTGACCCCGTTGCCCTGACGGAGCGTGGCATCCTCTTTACCTGCCAGCGTAGTATCCCGGCCATTGAAGGGGCAGGACGAGAGGGTGTGGGTGCCTCGGCCCGCTGGCTTCCTGTACAGGTGCCCTGTGTGGGGATGGTCCCAGTGAGCTGGGTTCTTCAGTGTCTGGCCCGGGGTGCAATGGTCGGCGTGGTAGCTTGTGGCGACGGCTGCCCCTCCCAGCAGATGGAGACTATCCGAGGAAGGATAGACTACTGCCGTCAGCTCCTCCGGCTGCTGGGCGGCTCCGCCGAGCGGGTAAGGCTCCTCAATCCAGAGAATGGGCCTGATGCGGACCCGCTACCGGGTGGTATCGGGGACATGAGGTCAGAGGGGCGTGATGGTGGAGATTCCTACCCTCCCCTGTTTGCTCCCGAGGCACTAGCCCACGCTCTCCGCAAGCTGGTAGAGGAACACGGTACGTCCGTGACCCCTTCGCTGAAACATCCCCACTCTCCTATGGGGGTCGTGGCGGTGGAGCCGCAGCGGTGTACCGCGTGTGGTGTGTGCGCCGGGACCTGCCCCACCGGAGCCTTGGGGTTCACGCAAGATAATGAAGCGGTCACGCTCACCTTCGATGCCGCGTTGTGCATAGCCTGTGGCCAGTGCATCGGCGTGTGCCCGGAAGGGGGGGCCGGAGCAATCCGTATGGACCGGGTGACGGACTTGGCCTGGTTGGCCCGGGGGCGGGCAGCGCTCTACCAGGACAGGGAGGCGCGCTGTGAAACTTGCGGCGCTCCGGTAGCCCCTCTAAGTATGCTTAACAGGGTCGCAGCGCTGCTGGGGAGCGAAGAGGCCACCCTGGCTGGCCGGATTGGTCGGTATTGCCCCTCGTGCAGGTGAATGAAGCGGGCCTCACCCCCACACCTCTCGTGACCAGCAACCCTTCCGTGGTATCCAGGCGGGAGCGGGAGGGAGTCGAACCCACCCACCCCGGTCCACGGGGCACAACGGATTTGAAGTCCGCGAGAGCCACCGGGCCCCATCCGCTCCCGTCGGTTCGCTGACGGCACGCCACGGTCTGTCTTACATTATAACCGCCCCCGGAAGGGAGCGGTATCGGGCAGAGCCAGCGGATGGCTACCACCTCCTCTTAGAGGTGGTAGCCTGGCCTCTTAGGCCAGGGCCTCGTCCAGCCGCTTCTTGAGCACCGACTTGGGGACGGCACCCACCACCTGGCCCACGGGCTGGCCACCCTTGAAGATGAGCAGGGTGGGAATGCTCCGGACGCCAAAGTTCATGGCCGTGTGGGGGTTGGAGTCCACGTCCAGCTTGGCGAACTGTACCTTGCCATCGTACTCCTCAGCCAGCTCTTCCACAATGGGCGCGATCATCTTGCAGGGGGCGCACCACTCGGCCCAGAAGTCCACTAGCACCGGTGTTGAGGCGTCCAGGACCTTCTGTTGAAACTCGCTGTCGCTTACTGCGAAGGGTTTAGCCATGGGTTACTCCTCCAGGTCTTTTGCTCTTATCCAGTTAGATGCGCGCAGGCTTCAGCAGGTGCGCTAGCGACATTGTACTATCTGCTTTCAGTGTACCCGCTGGAGCACCGCAGGTCAACGGTGGCCCTCGTGTGGCCTGTGGCTGGCCTTGGCACCGCCCTTGCCGTGGGTTATAGTAGAGGCTGAGGGCGGCACAGATGCTCCAAGAGACGCGCACCCAAGAGCGCTTGCGCCTGAGCCTCACCGGGCTGGGACGGCTGGGCGAGGCCATGGCGGAGTACGATGGCAAGCCGGTCTTCGTCTTTGGGGGCATCCCTGGCGAGGAGGTGGAGGTGGAGGTGGTGCGCCGCCACCGCAGGTACATCGCTGCCCAGGTGGTGGAGGTGCTGGTGCCCTCACCTCACCGAGTGTCAGCTCCCTGTCCCTACTTTGGGCCGTGTACCGGTTGCCAGTGGCAGCCTGTGGACTACCGGCAGCAACTTGAGTGGAAGCAGCAAGTGGTGGTGGATGCCCTGAGGAGGGTCGGTGGGCTTGAGGAGGTGCCCGTGCCACCGACCATCCCCGCGCTAGAGCCCTTCGGGTACCGTAACCACGCCCGCTTCACCGTGGGCCCTGGCGGGGCCCTGGGCTTCGTCCATCGGGAGAGCCGCCGCTTCGTGCGCATCGAGGTGTGCATGCTGATGCACCCTCACATCAACCAGGCCCTGGGCCAGCTTCAGGGCCGCTGTGGCGAGACCACCCAGCTTTCCCTGCGCTGCGGTATCCAGAGTGGCGGCCTCCTGGTTCAGCCTACCCTCCATGCGCCTGAGGTGCCCTTGCCCACCGGCCAGCAGTCCTACATCGAGTCCCTCAAGGGACACGACTTCCACATCGCGGCTTCCTCCTTCTTCCAGGTGAACACGCGGCAGGCGGAGCGGCTGGTGGAGCTGGTGGCGGAAAGGCTGCACCTGAGCGGGAGGGAGCTTCTGGTGGACGCTTACGCAGGGGTGGGCACCTTTGCCGTGCTCCTGGCGTCGCAGGCGCGTAGAGTGGTGGCCATTGAGGAGTCCCTTTCCGCAGTGCGGAATGCTCAGGCCAACGCCCAGGGGATACCCAATGTGGAGTTCCTCCAGGCTAAGGTCGAGGAGGCCCTGCGCCAGCTCGGCGAGCGGCCCGATGCGGTGATCCTGGACCCGCCCCGGGCCGGCTGCCACCGCCGGGCCCTGGATGCCTTGGTGGAGCTGGCGCCTCCCAGGGTGGTCTACGTCTCCTGCGACCCAGCCACCCTGGCCAGGGACCTGAAGGTACTGTGCCAGGGGCCCTACCGGGTGGAGGAGGTACAGCCGGTGGATATGTTCCCGCAGACGCACCACCTAGAGTGCGTCGCCATCCTCTCGGTGCGGGAGTTGCCGCCCCTGGTCCTGGCCTCGGAGTCACCGCGGCGCCGGGAGCTGCTGACCTCCCTGGGCGTGGATTTCCGGGTGGCCCAGCCGGAGGTGGACGAGGCTCCACTGGAGGGTGAGGCACCGGAGGCCCAGGCGGAGCGGTTGGCCCTGCTGAAGGCCCGAGCCGTGGTTGCAAGCGCGGGCACAGGTGTGGTCATAGGGGCCGATACCCTGGTGGTGCTGGACGGCCTGGTCCTGGGCAAGCCGAGGGATGCCCAGGAGGCCCGGGCAATGCTGTGGAGCCTCCGGGGCAGGATGCACCAGGTGGTGACGGGCGTGGCCCTGGTGGAGGCGGGTACGGGCCGCTGGGTGGTGGGCCACCGGGTCAGCCGAGTCGCCATGCGTCCCTACTCCGAGGCCGAGGTGGAGGCCTACGTGGCCTCGGCGGATCCCCTGGACAAGGCGGGGGCATATGCGGTGCAGGACCCCGTCTTCCAACCCGCCAGCCGGGTGGAGGGGTGCTATCTCAACGTGGTAGGGATGCCCCTCTGTACCCTGCTAGAGCTTTCCCAACGCCTCGGCGTCCCCGTTGCGCCCGGCAGTGGGTTCCGGGCCTCTGCCGAATGCACGGACTGTCCCCTGCGGCGGGAGGGAGTGGCATGGGAATAGGCCCCATGGAGCTCATCGTGATCCTGATGGTGGCCCTGCTGGTGCTAGGCCCCGCCAAGGTCTTGGATGTCGGCCGTGGGCTGGGGAGGCTGACTCGGCAATGGCGCCACCTCACCTCCGATGTCACCCGGATGCTGGAGGAGGATGACACGGCTCCCCCAAAGCCACCGACCACTCCCAAGGCGGGGGATAGCGAGACCAGGGGGACCCGTGAGGGATAGGGAGGCGCCGCTCCGGGAGCACCTGGCCGAGCTGCGGCGACGGCTCCTCATCGCCGTGGTGGCCTTGATCATCGGCACCGCTGTGGCCTTCACCCAGTACCAGCGGATCCTGGAGGTCCTCATCCTGCCCCTGCGCCGTACACAGGGGCCCGAGTATGACCTGGTCTTCACCGAGGTCACCGAGATGCTGGCGGTGACCATCAAGGCCTCTCTCCTGGCGGGACTGGTTCTGGCGCTACCCGTAGTACTGTACCAGGTCATCATGTTCGTGGCCCCTGGCCTCACCTCCCGGGAGCGGCGTTACCTGTTGGGCTTCCTGCCTGGGGTCATGGTGGCCTTCGCGGGAGGCGTGGCCTTCGGCTACTTTGTTCTCATCCCGCCCGCTGTGGGGTTTCTCATCTCCTTTGGGGGTGACATCGCCACACCCCTGATTCGCATCGGCAACTACGTCAATGTGGTGGTGACGCTGCTCTTCTGGCTGGGGGTGGTCTTCGAGACACCCCTGGTGATGGTGATGCTAGCCAAGCTGGGCATCGTGAGCGCGGCGGGCTTTGCCCGCTGGCGGCGCTACACTATCTTGGTGGCCTTCATCCTGGGGGCCATCATCACGCCCACGATGGACCCGGTGAACCAGGCGCTGGTGGCGCTCCCCATTCTGGTGCTCTACGAGGTGGGGATCCTGCTGGCGAGGCTGTTGGGGCGGCGGCCTCATGCCGTCGCTCCGGCGGCGGGAGGCACCGAGCCCTAGGGTAAAACCAAAGCAAAAGGCGCTCCCTGTAAGGGTGCGCCTTGATGGAGTGGTGCCGATGGTGCCGCTACCGGCTGGCCCCGGTCTCGTTCTCCTCCTTCACCGGCTCTTCCACCTTGCTCTCCTCATCTTGGCCCGACTGGCCCCTGCGGAAGGCCCGGATGCCCTTGCCCAGCGCATTCCCGATCTCCGGTAGCCTACCTGCGCCAAAGATGATGAGGATGATGGCCAGGATGAGGATTAACTCCAGGGGACCCAAACGAAACGGCATTCGGCACCTCCCCTCCGGGTGAACCCATCCCAACTGGTTGCCATCATAATACTAGAAAGTGGCGAGGAACACAAGCCCTGAGAGCGGCAAAGATGGGTTCACTATGTAAGTGCAACGAGGAGAATAGAAAGAACCTATAAAAGGAATTGAAGTCTTGAATGTCGCACCGGAACGGTTGTAGAATGAGTCAAGAGAGCAATGGACGCGGACTGAACGCGTTGGCCGGTGGGGCAGGACGACGGGATGGCTGAAGAGTACGACGTGGTGGTGCTGGGCGCTGGTCCTGGGGGCTATGTGGCCGCCATCCGCGCTGGCCAGTTGGGGCTCAAGACGGCGGTGGTGGAGGCGGACGAGGTGGGCGGCATCTGTCTCAACTGGGGCTGTATTCCCAGTAAGGCCCTCCTGAAGAACGCCGAGGTCCTCCACCTGTTCCAGCGCGCCGAGGAGTTCGGCTTCTCCTTCGACAACTTCCGCTTCGACTTTGGCAAAGCCATAGACCGTAGCCGGAGCATTGTGCGCCGCCTCACCCGGGGCGTCCAGTACTTGCTGAAGAAGAACCAGGTGGAGCTGGTCAGGGGGACAGGCTCCTTCCGCGATGCCCATACCATCGAGGTCAGCCCTGACGGGAGGACCCTCAGCGCCAAGAACACCATTATCGCCACCGGGGCCAGGCC
>JBHIBI010000070.1:0-6753 GCA_046758985.1 Dehalococcoidia bacterium | reverse complement strand
GGAGGAGGCGTGGGGCGCGAGCCTGCCCACGGGCGAAGGCCTGGGACTCCGCCAGACCTTTGACGCTGCCCGTCAGGGGACGGTGAAGGCCATGCTGCTCATCGGGGATAGCGTTGCTTTGCACAGCGGTGAGCTGGGCGACGTGACCGAGGCTCTGGAGAGCCTGGAGCTCCTGGTGGTGCAGGACCTCTTCCTGAGCCCTCTGGCCCAGCGGGCCCAGGTGGTGCTGCCCCAGGTCAGCTACGCCGAGCAGGCGGGCACCTACACCAACCTGGAGCGCCGCGTCCAGCGTCTCCGCGCTGCCGTCTCTGTGAAGAAGAGCGAGGCCCGGACCGCTTGGTGGGCCCTTTGCCAGCTTGCCCAGCAGATGGGCGCGGCGGGCTTCGATTACCAGGGTTCCGCCGATATTCTGGAGGAGATCGCCAGCCTGGTGCCCCTGTATGGCGGCATCACCCGTCCGCGGCTCCGGGCGGAGGCCCGGCCCACGCCGCGGCCCGATCCCTCCAACCCCTTGCCCACCCAGGTGCTCTACTCGGACCGCATCGAGGAGGGGCTCCTGTGGCCCTGCCCTGACACCGCCCACCCGGGCACACCCATCCTCTACGCTGAGGGCTTCCCCGGCGGGATGGCCCGGCTCCTGCCGGTCCAGCCGGCGCCCACTGCGCCCTCCCAGGATGGGGAGTGGCCCCTGCTCTTCCTTCCCGGGCGGGTGCTCCTCCAACCTGAGCGGGAGATGGAGGTGGTGCGAGCGTCGGGCTCCTTGAAACGTATCCAGCGCGATGAGTGGGTGGAGCTCCACCCGGAGGACGCCGCTGCCTTGGGCATCGCCGAGGGAGCGGCCGTGGTGGTCACCACCACCCCTGGCCAGCGCATCAGCGGCGTGGCCCGGCTCAATCCTGCCCTCCCCAGGGGAAGCGTGGCGGTGACCCTCCTCTTCGGCCAACTGGCCCTGGAGCTGGAGGCCTCCGAGGACCCGGACCCTATGTCTAAGGTACCTGGGCTGGTCATCGCACCTGCCCAGGTGACCAGGGTGTGACAGCGCTAGGATTTGCGCTACAGTAGAGGGTGAGGCTCTTGACCTGTGCTACGATGATGATGAGGAAGGTGAGGAGAGCACCGTACCAGGACAGGAAAAGGAAGCAGATGGCAGGGCGCCCTGCCATCTGCTTCTTCTTGTTGCCGCTGGGAAAAAGCTGGACAGTCGGTTGGTGTTAGACGCTTAGACTGTCAGGTCCACAGCGCCGATAAGGGCACCCACCCCGATGACAGCCACGATAATCGAGCCGATCAGGAAGAACCAACCCGTGGCGGCGCGAAGCCTGGGGTAGGGCGGCCCCTGGTGGAAGAACAGCAGGGCAGCCAGCACGCTGAGCACCAAGGCCGCCACGCCCATCATAGTGCTGATCACCCCGACGTCAGTCAGATCGCCTACGAAGAAGTAGAGAACGTATGCCAGCGACGCTACCCAGAGGAACAGGGAGTAGAATCCCAGGGTGCGTTCGTCAAATCCCCACAGGCCGTTGGCACCCACTATGGCGGCGTAGGCAGCCCAGAGCAGGATGAGACCACTCACGGCGGCCAAGGTGGCGTCAGTCTCCAGTCGTAGAGGACCTAACACCACCAGCGCCAGCAGGGTAATGGCTACGCCTGCCCCTAGCAATCCTAGGGTCTTGGGGCTGGTGTAGAAGCCCAGCAGGTACCACGCGTGAGCCCACAGGACGACAGGAAGAACCAGTAGGAAAACAGCCTCCATGCTTTAACCTCCTTTACCCTTTGCCACGCTCGCAATTCCGCTGTTGATCCTGGGAACGCCAGCGGCAACCATCGAGGTACTAAAGTATACCTCGGTGTCCGACATTATATGCACTCCACCCCAAAAAGTCAACGGGAATCCAGTGGAGTTCCCAAATTCTCAGAGCAAAATAGTGGGGCTCCCCCAGGTTCATGTGACTCTTTTCACATATTCAGCCCCTTTCCTCTTCCCTTTCCCGCCTTTAGGGCATACAATCTACGGGGAAGGTGGGTGTCCTGGGAGGGCCAGGTTGACGCCGCTGCGGAAACAGTATCTCCACATCAAGCAACGCTACCCCGATGCCCTCCTCTTCTTCCGGCTGGGCGACTTCTACGAGACCTTCGATGACGATGCCCGCCTGGTCTCCCGAGAGCTGGAGATCGTTCTCACCTCGCGGGAGATGGGGAGGGGTGTCCGGGTCCCCATGGCGGGTGTCCCTGCCCAGGCGGTGGAGGGCTACCTGGCTCGGCTTCTCAAGAAGGGCTACAAGGTGGCCATCTGCGAGCAGCTCACCGACCCCGCCAGTTCCCAGGGTCTGGTGGAGCGCGACGTGGTGCGGGTGGTCACGCCGGGCACCGTGACGGAGCCCGCCCTGCTGGTTCAGAAGGCCAACAACTACCTAGCGGCGGTCCTGGTTGAGGGTGAGGAGGCGGGACTGGCCTATGTGGATATCAGCACCAGCGAGTTCGCCACTGCGCAAATCCCCCTTCACCAGCTCCCCCTGGAGATGGCGCGCCTGGGCCCGGCTGAGGTGGTGGTGCCCGAGGGGCAGTCCTCCTCTCCGGTACCAGGCCCAGCCTTGGTCACGCCTCTCCCTGCCCAGGGCTTCCACCCGGTGGCTGCCCGGCAGCTCCTCTTGGAGCATTTTGGTGTCGTGACCCTGGAGCCCTTCGGGTGCGAGGCGCTCCCCCTGGCGACGCGGGCGGCGGGGGCCGTGCTCCACTACCTGCACCAGACCCAGAGGAGCGCCCTGGAGCAGCTCTCCACCCTGCGTACCTACTCCACCCGTTCCTTCATGAGCCTGGACCCCCAGACCCGGCGCAACCTGGAGCTCTTTCACGGGGGGCGCTGGGACAACCCCACCCTTTCCCTCTTCTCGGTGCTGGACCTGACCCATACCCCCATGGGGGGCCGGCTGCTGCGCAGGTGGCTGGGGCAGCCCCTGCTGGACCTGCCGGCCCTGCACCAGCGTCAGGATGCGGTGGAGTTCTTTCACTGCAGCGCCCTGCGCCGGGAGCGGGCCCTAGCGGCCCTGAAGGAGGTGGCCGACCTGGAGCGGGTGCTCAACCGGGTCCGCAGCGGCACGGCGCTGCCTCGGGAGCTGCAGGCCCTGCGGCGCAGTCTGGAGATAGTCCCCCAGCTTGCTGCCCTCTTGGAGGAGCAGGAGCCGGACCTGGAGGTAGCCTGGTTGCGGCGAGACCTTCACCCCTGCCGTGAGACGGTTGAGCTTATTGAGCGGGCCATCCTCCCCGACCCGGCGGGGGAGCCTGGTCAGGGTGAGGTAATTCGAGAGGGCTTCTCCCCCGAGCTGGATGAGTTGCGGCAGGCCTCCCGGAACGCCCGGGAGTTCGTCGCCGGCCTGGAGCGCACCGAGCGGCAGCGGACAGGCATCAAGTCGTTGAAGGTAGGCTACAACAAGGTCTTCGGCTACTACATCGAGGTCACCAACCCTCACCTGGGCCAGGTGCCTACGGACTACATCCGCCGCCAAACGCTGGTAGGGGCGGAGCGCTTCATCACCCCGGAGCTGAAGGAGTACGAGGCGCGCATCCTCAACGCCCGGGAGCGCATCGAGGAGCTGGAGCGGCTGTTGTACCGGCAGGTGTGCCGCCAGGTGGGGGAGCAGGGGGAGGCCATTGCTGCCCTGGCCGAGGCCGTGGCCCAGATCGACCTCTTTGTCGCCCTGGCTGAGGCCGCCTCCCGCTACGGCTACGTGCGCCCAACCCTCAACGAGGGGGAGGAAGTGCGCATCGTCGCGGGCCGCCACCCCGTGGTGGAGCGGGCCCTGCCGCCCGGTACCTTCGTGCCCAACGACACCTCCCTCTTCAACAGCCAGGACCAGATTATCATCCTCACGGGTCCCAACATGTCGGGCAAGTCCACCTACATCCGCCAGGTGGCCCTCATCGTGCTCATGGCCCAGATGGGCAGCTTCGTCCCCGCCGACTCGGCCACCATCGGCCTGGTGGACCGCATCTTCACCCGGGTGGGCCTCCAGGACGACCTGGCCACAGGGCAGTCCACCTTTATGGTGGAGATGGTGGAGTCGGCGGCCATCCTCCATCAGGCCACGCCCCGCTCCCTGGTCATCCTGGACGAGATCGGTCGGGGGACCAGCACCTACGACGGCCTCTCCATCGCCCGCGCGGTGGCGGAGTACCTGCACAACAGCCCCCGGCTGGGGTGCAAGACCCTCTTTGCCACCCACTACCACGAGCTGACCGACCTGGCGCGGCTGCTACCCCGAGTGCGCAACTACAGCGTGGCGGTGGCTGAGGAGAACGGCCGGGTGGTCTTTCTGCACCGCATCATCCCCGGTGGCGCCGACAAGAGCTACGGCGTCCACGTGGCCCAGTTGGCGGGGCTGCCCCCCTCGGTGATCAACCGGGCCTGGGAGGTGTTGCGGGGGCTGGAGGCCGACAGCCGGGGCATCCGGCCCGGCGGACGGCGAAGGGCGCGGCGCCGGGACGACACGGGGATGCAGATGTCTCTCCTGGGCGTGCCCCCGGCGGTGGTGGAGGAGCTGCTGAGGCTGGACATAACGAACATGACCCCGGTGGAGGCCATCAGCAAGCTGTACGAGCTCCAGCAGCGGGCCCGGGAGGGGCGCGGAGGGTAGAACCCGGAAACCCTGCTGCCTTGCGGTGGCCTCAGCCCCACGGGTATAATAGGCCCACCCTGGCTCCTTGTCTCCCTTCTGGAGAGGCCGCTGAATCCCTTGCACGGCGCCAGCCCGGTCTGAGGAAGCGGTGATGCCCATTCAACTGCTGGCCCCTGAGGTAGCCGCCAAGATCGCCGCCGGTGAGGTGGTAGAGCGGCCCGCCTCGGTGGTGAAGGAGCTGGTGGAGAACGCGCTGGATGCCGGGGCCACCCGCATCACGGTGGAGGTCAGGGGCGGTGGGGTGGAGTCCATCCGGGTCACCGATAACGGCTGCGGCATCCCGCCTGACGAGGTGGAGCTGGCCTTCCACCGCTACGCCACCAGCAAGCTCACCGATGCCCAGGACCTGGAGGCGGTGAGCACCCTGGGGTTTCGCGGTGAGGCCCTGGCTAGCATCGCCGCTGTAGCCATCGTCTCCTTGGTGACCAGGCCCCCCGGCCCCGGCTCGGGTCAGCAGCTCACCCTGCGGTGGGGGGAGGTGGTCTCCAGCGGCCCTCAGGGCGCTCCCCAGGGCACCACCGTCCACGTCCAGGACCTCTTCTTCAATGTCCCTGCGCGGCGCAAATTCCTGCGCTCTCCCGCGACGGAGAGCGCCCGCATCAGCGACCTGGTCTCCCGCTTCGCCCTGGCCTTCCCCGAGGTGCAGTTTCAGCTCTCCGTGGACCGTAGGCTAGTCCTGGCCTCCCCCGGCAGGGGCGATGTGAGGGAGGCCCTAGCGGCGGTGTACGGTGCTGAGGTGGCCCAGGGGATGCTCCAGGTGACCTGGGAGGATAACCCGCCGGAGGGGAGCTACCGTGTCCAAGGACTGGTCAGTCCCCCCAGCCTCAGCCGGGCCAACCGAAGCTACATCACCCTTCTGGTGAACCGTCGCTGGGTCTCCAGCCGCTCCCTTACCTACGCCCTGGAACAGGCCTACCAGGGCTTTTTGCAGGAGGGCCGGTACCCTCTGGCGGTCCTGGACCTGAGGATTCCCTACCCTGAGGTGGATGTGAACGTCCACCCCACTAAGCGGGAGGTCCGCTTCCGCCGGGAGGACCGGGTCTTCGCCACCCTTCAGCGAGCGGTGCGGGGCACCCTGGTAAGCTACTCCCCCGTGCCTCATGTGCAGACAGGGCGGCCTCTTGCCCCGGAGCAGCCGGCCCTCTCCCCCTTCGCTAGTGATCCCGAGGCACCGTCCCATCCAGGGGAGGCCACACCGGTAGCAGCGCCTCGGCTGGAGGAGGCCGTGCCGCTCTTGCGGGTGCTGGGGCAGGCCAGTACCCTTTATGTCGTCGCTGAGGGGCCCAACGGCGTCTATTTAATTGACCAGCACGCCGCCCACGAGCAGGTGCTGTACGAACAGGTGATGGAGGGGGTCCGGGCTCGGGTCCCACAGGTCCAGCCCCTGCTGGAACCGGTGCCGGTGGAGCTCACCGCGGCCCAGGCCCAGTTGGTGCAGGAACACTGGCAGCTCCTGGCTGACAGCGGGTTTCAGTTGGAGCCCTTTGGGGAGCGGGCCTATCTGCTGAGGGGGGTGCCCGGGGTGGTCAAAGGGCCCAGCCCTGAGCGGGCCCTGCCCGAGGTCCTGGACCTGCTGGCGGGGGAGGGTCGCCTGGCGGAGCAGCAGGAGGCCCTGGTGGCCTCCATCGCCTGCCACAGCGCCGTCCGCGCTGGCATGGCTTTAAGCCACCAGGAGATGGTGGAGCTGGTGCGCCAACTGGAGAAGGCGGCTCAGCCCCACACCTGCCCCCACGGCCGCCCTACTATGGTGCACCTCAGCTCCCGCCACCTGGAGCGGCAGTTCGGCCGGAGGTAGGATGTACGCGCTGATTCTGGCAGGGGGTAGGGGCGAGCGCCTGTGGCCCTTGACCGAAGAGATACCTAAGCCCATGGTGGAGGTGCTGGGGAAGCCCATCCTGTGGCACCAGCTCACCTGGCTCCGATCCTACGGCGTCACCCACGTGGTGCTGCTGGTGCACCACCGGTGGGAGCACATCCGGCAGTATTTCGGCGATGGCGAAGCCCTGGGGCTCCAGGTGTGCTACAGCGTGGAGGAGACCCCTCTGGGCCGGGGCGGTGCCCTGCGCCGGGGACTCTCCTT
>JBHIBI010000069.1:0-6827 GCA_046758985.1 Dehalococcoidia bacterium | reverse complement strand
CGGGCGGCGGCCAAGAACCACCCCTTTGTGCTGGTGGTGGTGGACCCCGCCGACTACGGCTGGGTAGGAGAGCGGCTGGGGAAGGGAAGCCTCACCCTCGAGGAGCGGCGACACCTGGCAGCTAAGGCCTTTCGCCACGTGGCCCTCTACGATAGCGCCATCGCCCAGTTCCTCTCCCAAGACGAGGGGGAAGCCCTGCCCCAGGAGCTGCTCCTTGCCTACCGCAAGCTGCGGGACCTGCGCTACGGCGAGAACCCCCACCAGCCGGGGGCCCTGTACGTCCCCACCCTGGGTGGTGGTGGCATCGCCCAGGCCGTCCAGCTCCATGGCAAGGAGCTCTCCTTCAACAACCTGCTGGACGCCGAGGCGGCCTGGCATGCCGTCCAGGAGTTCCCCGAGCCCACGGTGGCGGTCATCAAGCACACCAACCCCTGCGGCCTGGCCTGTCACCACGACCAGACCGAGGCCTACCGCCGCGCCCTGGCCGGGGATCCGGTCTCCGCCTTCGGCGGCATCGTGGGCTTCAACCGCCCAGTGACCCCTGAGTCAGCCAGGGAGATGTCGGAGGTGTTCTACGAGGTGGTGGTGGCACCGAGCTACGAGCCCCAGGCCCTGGAGCTGCTGAAAAAGAAGCGTAACCTGCGGGTGCTGGAGGTGCCCCAGACGGAGGAGGAGCGGGGCCTAGACCTGCGCCCCATCGGCGGCGGCCTGCTGGTGCAGCGCTGGGACGCGCTGGATGAGGAGCCGTCCACGTGGAGGACGGTAACGGCCAGGGAGCCCACCGCCGAGGAGCGGCGAGACCTGGCCTTTGCCTGGAGGGCGGTGAAGCTGGTGAAGTCCAACGCCATTGTCTTGGCCCGGGACCGGGCCCTGGTGGGCATGGGAGCGGGCCAACCCAACCGGGTGACCAGCGTGCACCTGGCCCTGCGGGCGGCTGGGGAGCGGGCCAGAGGATGCGTCCTGGCCTCCGACGCCTTCTTCCCCTTCCCCGATGGGGTAGAGCTGGCCGCCCAGGGAGGGGTTACGGCCATCGTGCAGCCCGGCGGCTCCATCCGCGACCAAGAGGTCATCCAGACTGCTGAGCAGCACGGCATAGCCATGCTGTTCACTGGTGTGCGCCACTTCCGCCACTGAGGAACTGGGAGAATCTGGGGTCTGCCTTTCGTTTCCGCAGCCTTGCATGACTCGTTATAATGGGGTGCAGACCGGCACCTGCGACAGAGTATGAAACCCTCGGTTGACATCGTCATCCCGGTGTACAACGAGGAGAAGGACCTGCCCCGCAGCATCCTGATCCTCACGGAATTCCTCCAGGAGCACATCGAGAACCCCTGGCGCATCGTCATCGCCGACAACGGCTCCACCGATAGCACCCTCTCCATCGCCGAGATGCTCTCCAGTAAATACGAGGGCGTTACCTACCTCCACCTGGGCCAGAAGGGCCGGGGGCGCGCCCTGCGGCGAGCCTGGCTGGAGAGCCAGGCGGACATCGTCAGCTACATGGACGTGGACCTCTCCACCGACCTGAACGCCTTCCCCAAGCTTCTGGAGGCCTTGGAAGAGGGGTACGATATCGCCACCGGCACCCGCCTGGGCAAGGGAGCCCAGGTACGGCGCTCCCTGGAGCGGGAGGTCATCTCCCGGGGCTACAACCTGCTGGTCAAGGCCCTGTTCCTGACCCGCTTCACCGACGCCCAGTGCGGCTTCAAGGCGCTCCGCCGGGAGGTGGCCAGCCTCCTGGTACCCCTGATACGGGACCAGGGCTTCTTCTTCGACTCCGAGCTATTGATCATCGCCGAGAAACAGGGGGTCAAGATCAAGGAGGTCCCCGTGGAGTGGGTGGAGGACCCCGATACCCGGGTCAACATCCCCCGGACGGTGTGGATGGACCTCCGGGGTCTCCTCCGGCTACGCTTCGGCGGGATACCGAAACCTCCATCCGAGGCTAGCAAAGAGGGGCGCTAGGCCCTCTAGACCCGGATACTCCCGTTGCCCACCATCGTGGACACCATCAGCTACCTCCCGAAGCTTTTTGTGGGAGCACCACAGCAACCCTCAACTTGAACGGCTTCGGTGAGCGGTATACAGTTTGAAGGGTCCTGGAGTCCTGGCAGGAGAGCAGAGTGAGACTGCACCCCCGCCTGGTGGAGGCCCGGTTCATCGCCCGGCTGAACCGCTTCGCCGCCCTGGTGGAGCTGGAGGTGCGGCTCCCTCAGCCAGCCTTGTCTGCGGAGCCATCCCTGAAAGCGAGCCAAGTCTGAGCTCATGCGTCAGCGCCTCCTGGAGGTCTCCCAGCGTCTGGAGCGCCGCCACGGGCCACAACACTGGTGGCCCGCCGACGGCACCCTGGAGGTCGTCATCGGGGCCATCCTGACCCAGGCCGCCGCGTGGACCAACGTGGAGCGGGCCCTGAAGGCCCTCCGAGACGCCGGGGCCCTCTCAATCCAGGGCCTGCGGGAGCTCTCCCCAGAGCGGCTGGCCCAGCTCATCCGCCCCAGCGGCTACTTTAACGCCAAGGCCCGGAAGGTCAAGGCCTTTATTGACTACCTGTGGGAGCGCCATGGCGGCGACCTGGCCCGGATGCTCTCCCAGGACGGGGAACACCTGCGCCGCGAACTCCTCTCCATCTACGGCATCGGCGAGGAGACTGCCGATGACATCCTGCTCTACGCCGCAGAGAAGCCCAGCTTCGTGGTGGACACCTACACTCGCCGCATTCTCCAGCGGCTGGGCCTGGCGCCCAAGAGCGAGCGCTACGATGCCTATCAGGAGCTGTTCCACCGGCACTTGCCACCCAACCCTCAGCTCTTCAACGAGTACCACGCCCTGCTGGTGCGCCACGGCAAAGAGACCTGCCGCAAGGAGCCTCGCTGCCAGGAGTGCTGCCTGCTGGATCTCTGTCCCACGGGGCGCAGGCGCGTCCCGGCCTAGAGGAACTGACGACCGGCAGACCGCGCACCACCCCTCGGTAAGGCCCTGAACAGAAGTACCCTTGACAAGAGGCCGGGGAGATGCTACGCTAACAATGCTCCAAGTAGCTCGAGTTCAAGGCCGCAGGGCTGAAGGGCCCCGTAGCTGAGTAAGGCAAGCTGAAAAGCTGTGGAACCGGGGAAGCGGCAGAACCCCAGGGTTACTTGGAGCGTTTCTTTTGCCGCCGCCTCGGTGGCTGCTGAGGCTCCTCGTTGGCCTCAGGCTTCAGCACCCCGATAAAGGGCAGGTTCCGGTACCTCTCTAGGTAGTCCAGCCCGTAGCCCACCACGAATTCGTCGGGGATCTCGAAGCCCACATAGTCCAAGGCGACCTCCGCCAGACGCCGCACCCGCTTGTCCAGCAGGGTGCAGACCTTCAGGCTGGCGGGCCGGCGGGTGTACAGGTAGTTGACTAAGTAGTGCAGGGTCATCCCCGTGTCTACGATGTCCTCCACCATCAGCACGTGCTGCCCCGTGATGTCAGTATCCAGATCCTTGGTGATACGCACCCCTGGACCGCCCTCGCTGTAGTAGGAGATGGACATGAACTCCACCGAGAGGGGCACGGTGATGTGGCGGATGAGGTCGGACATGAAGCAGAAGACTCCCTTGAGGACCCCGATGAGGACCGGCTGCTTGTCCAGGTAGTCCGTGGAGATCTGCTTGCCCAGGCTGGCGACGCGTCGCTGGAGCTGGCCACCGGTGATGAGGACCCGGTTGATGCCCCGCACGTTCTCCTGGGCCAGGGGGCCGTAGCCGTATTTCGCCAGGAGGCGGTGATAGTCCCGTTTGTACAGGAGCTTGATGTTGACGTCGGGGTAGAGCTCCCGGAGATGCCGCAGCTTGCGGTTCTTCTCGGTGACCAGGCTCTGCTTGAGGGTGGTCAGCTCAACGTACAGGCCCAGGTCCGGGAGGTAGAAGTCGGGGGTGAGCATCTCCACGACGCGCCCCCCCTCCCAGCGCAGGGGAAAGGAGCGTGGCTCATAAAGCCACCGCACACCGTAAAAATCGAGGAGCTTGGCGAACTCCGCCTCGCTGGGGTGGGCGAAGGGGACCAGAGGGAGGGGACGGGCCTCAGTGATGACATTCCGTTGCGCCAGTGACGCCTGGCTGCCGGAGGGTTCCCGCGGGCTCTCGCCCTCTTGCCTTACCGTTTCCGCCCTGTCCGCATCCATGCCTGTACGTATCATAGAGCACCTCTGCCCCAGAGGGCAAGAGTGCACCCGTTTCCTCTCAGCCCTTAGGCCCCCTGCACGTACTTGTCCAAGGGCTTGACACTGTAGAGAGCGCGGCCCTGCACGACGGTCTCCACGGCAGCGCGCGCGGTATCCAAGGAGGTGAAGCAGGGGATGCGGCGTTCCGCAGCAGCCCGCCGGATCTCGAAGCCGTCGCGGATCACCTCCGTGAGCTGGGAGATGGTGTTCACCACGGCCCCTACCGTACCGTCGTAGATCACGTCCAGCACGTTAGGGTGTCCCTCCCCCAGCTTCTTAGTGATCATGGTCACCGGTAGCCCCACCGCCTGGCACATGGTCGCCGTGCCCTCGGTGGCGTAGAGCTGGAACCCATTGCGCTCCAGGGCGTGAACCAGGGGGAGGGCCTCTGCCTTGTCCCTATCGGCAATGCTCAGCAGCACCGCTCTCCCGGGGGAGAGGCTCAGGTTGGCCGCCAGGAGCGCCTTGGCCACAGCCCCCTGGAAGGTGTGGTCGATGCCCATAACCTCGCCGGTGGACTTCATCTCGGGGCCTAGGTAGGTATCCACCCCCGCCAGCTTGGACATGGAGAAGACGGGGGCCTTGACCCCCACCAAGGGCAGCCTAGGGTAGAGGCCGCCCTGGTAGCCCAGGTCGCGGAGCCGCTGCCCCAGCATCACCTTGGTGGCCAGCTTGACCAGGGGGACACCGGTACACTTGGAGATGAAGGGTACGGTGCGGCTGGCCCGGGGATTCACCTCCAGTACGTAGAGGGTGGTAGCGCCGCTGGGGCCTCCCTGGGGGACCCAGGGGCTCCGGTAGGACGGCCCCCCCATGATGACGAACTGGATGTTCATCAGGCCACGGACGTTCAGGGCCAGGGCAATGCGGGTGGTGTAGTCTACCAGGGTCTCCACCTCCTGCTCCGTGAGGGTGAGGCCCGGGTAGATGGCCATGGAGTCGCCGCTGTGGACCCCGGCACGCTCCACGTGCTCCATAATGCCGGGAATCAGCACCTCCTCGCCATCGCAGACGGCATCTACCTCGCACTCCCGGCCCTCCAGGTACTTGTCAATGAGGATGGGGCGGCCCTGGCCCACCTGGGTGGCCATGCCCAGGTAGCGTACCAGCTCGGTGGCGTTCTGCACGATCTCCATGGCCCGCCCGCCCAGGACGTAGCTGGGGCGCACGACCACCGGATAGCCTACCCGCTCCGCCACACTCAGGGCCTCCTCCACCGAGGTGACGGCGGCCCCCGGTGGCTGGGGGATGTCCAGCCGGCCCAGGAACTCCTCGAACTTCTGGCGGTCCGAGGCGATGTCAATGGCCTCGGCGGTGGAACCCAGGATGGGCATGGCCACCCGCGCCAGGGCCTGGGAGAGGTTGATGGCCGTCTGGCCGCCGAACTGGACCACCGAGAGGGGGACCTCGTTGCCATTGGCCTCGTTCTCCAGGATGTCCCGGAGGCTCTCCTCGTCCAGGGGCTCAAAGTAGAGGCGGTCGCTGGTGTCGAAGTCAGTGGAGACGGTCTCCGGGTTGGAGTTGGCCATAATGCTCCGGGTGCCCGCCTCCTGAAGGGCCCAGGCGGCGTGGACGGAGCAGTAGTCGAACTCGATGCCCTGGCCGATGCGGATGGGGCCGCTGCCCACCACCACCGCCTTGGGCTCCTCCAGAGGTGGCGCCTCGTTCTCCTCCTCGTAGGTGCTGTAGAAGTAGGGGGTGACGGCCTCGAACTCGGCGGCGCAGGTGTCCACCAGCTTGTACACCGGGCGGATGCCCCACTGGCGGCGCAGGGTCCGCACCTGCTCCGGGAGGCGGTCCGCCAGGGTGCCGACCTGCTCGTCGGAGAAGCCGAGGCGCTTGGCTGCCCGCAGCAGCTCCGGCGTCAGGCCCTCCGCCAGGAGCCGCCGCTCCATGGCGACGATGCGGCTCAGAGAGTGGAGGAACCAGGGGTCAATGAGGGTATGGCAGGCCAGCTCCTCCACAGCCAGGCCCCGTCTCAGGGCCGCCATGGTGGCCCAGGGCTTCAGGTCGTTGGGGGAGAGGGGCAGCCGTTCTATCAGTGAGCCCCCATCCTTACTCCAGGCGGGATCCTCCCAGAGCAGGGTACGGTTGCCCAGCTCCAGGCCACGGATGGCCTTCTGGAAGGCCGCCTCAAAGGAACGGTCGATGGCCATGACCTCGCCGGTGGCCTTCATCTGGGTGCCCACCTGGCGCTCCCCGGTGGGGAACTTATCGAAGGGCCAGCGGGGTATCTTGACCACACAGTAGTCCAGGGCGGGCTCAAAGGCGGCGGTGGTGCGCTGGGTGACGGCGTTGGGGATCTCGTCCAGCCGCCGGCCCACGGCGATCTTGGCCGCTACCCGGGCGATGGGATAGCCCGTGGCCTTGCTGGCCAGGGCCGAGGAGCGGCTCACCCTGGGGTTGACCTCGATGACGTAGTAGGGGGCGTGGGTCCCCCGCCCCTGGGGAAGGGCCGCAGCCACGGCGGGGTGGGGCGGCAGGGCAAACTGGATGTTGCACCCCCCCTCGATGCCCAGGGCGCGGATGATCCGCAGGCTGGCGGAGCGCAGCATCTGGTACTCCTTGTCGGTGAGGGTCTGGCTGGGGGCCACCACGATGCTGTCGCCGGTGTGGACGCCCATGGGGTCGAGGTTCTCCATGT
>JBHIBI010000068.1:0-6861 GCA_046758985.1 Dehalococcoidia bacterium | reverse complement strand
CTGGTCCCCGGTCTCCCCCAGGCGGGCTACAGTGGCTACACCCTGGAGGGGGCCACGGCGGTTCGAGACGCCCGCAGGGGCTTGGAGAAGGGCCGGCTGGTGGTGCTGGTGGCCAAAACCCCCTTCAAGTGTCCCGCAGCCCCCTACGAGATGGCCATGCTCCTGGAGTACGACTGCCGCAAGCGCAGGGTCCGAGACCAGGTGGAGGTGGCCATCTACTCCCCGGAGCCGGGGCCCATGGGCGTGGCTGGCCCCGAGGTCTCGGCGGGGGTCCGCAGCCTGGTGGAACAGCGGAGGATTGCCTTCTACCCCCAGCACCAGGTGGCCGAGGTGGACGCTCCGGGGAGGAGGCTCCACTTTGCCGACGGCAGCCAGGCCCCCTTCGATTTCCTGGTCTACGTGGCCCCCCACGTGGCCCCTCGGGTGGTGCAGGAGGCCGGGCTTACCAACGAGACCGGCTGGGTGCCGGTGGACCGCCATACTCTGGAGACCCACTACCCCCGCGTCTACGCCATTGGGGACGTGGACATCATTCCCCTGTCGGTGGGCCTGCCTCTGCCCAAGGCGGGCGTTTTCGCCCATGGCCAGGCGGAGGTGGTGGCCCACAACATCGCCTGCGCCGTGACGGGCCGGGGCAAGCCCAGGCAGTTCGATGGCCACGGCGAGTGCTTCGTTGAGGTGGGTGACGGCAGGGCGGCCTTTGGCCGGGGGAACTTCTACGCCGAGCCCAGGCCTGCGGTGAAGCTGTATCAGCCGGGCCGACACTGGCATGCCGCCAAGGTGCTCTTTGAGCGGGACTGGCTGCGCCGCTGGTTCTAGCTTAGGTCGCCGGTGGCTCTCTTCAATCCCCTACTTGGCAACGGGGTAGACCAGCTCCCCGCCCGCCGTCTGGTGCGACGGCTGGCGGCGAGCCTCGGCCCCCTTGGTCTTCCAGAAGATGTCGGCGATCCTCTGGACGGTCTCCAGCAGGTCCTGGGCCGCCTGCATGTTGATCTCCTGCCGCGCCGTGGAGCCCAGCTTCATCCCCTTCCAGAAGAGGTCATGGAGCTCGGGATACTGCTGGGCGTGCTCCGGCTTGAAGTAATCGCCCCAGAGGATGCGTAGCTCGTGCTTGCACAGCTCGGCATGCTGCTCCTTCGCGGCGATGTAGCGGCCCAGCTTGGCATTGTAGATCTCCTGTTCTTGGGGGGAGGCATTGGGGCCGGGCTTGGGCAGGTCGTTGATAAGCTGGTTCATGCGGATAACGGTGAGGGCTGCTAGCTGTGCCAGGTGAGGGTCGTAGATCCCGCAGGGAATATCACAGTGGGCGTGGGCTACACGGGCGGGAAACATCCGGTGCACCGCGTTGAACAGGCCATCCAGCAGTGACATGACTCCCTCCTTGGCATAACAAGCTGGGTCTTACACCAGCTTACTAGAAGATACGCCTTCCGACAAGTCCTCTCCCGGCGACGGAGCGTTGCCCTAGCACAGGGGAGCGGGTACAATGGAGCCCATGGAGCGGGAAGAGCAACCGGCGCCCCCTCTAGAGCCGGGCACAGCGCCGTCGGAGGCGGCTCTCTCGCCACAGCACGCTGCCCGTTCCCTTCCCATCCAGGTCCAGCGGCGCACCAGGCTGGTGCCAACGCTCTTCGGAATTCTCCTTAGTATACCGGGTGTTTCCACTCTGGTTCAGATGCTCTCCTCGGCGCGCTTCATGGTGAAGGGGGACAGCATGGAGCCGACCCTGGCCCAGGACCACTACGTCCTGGTCAGCCGGGCGGCCTACTGGTTCAAGCTGCCTTCCTGTGGCGATATCGTGGCGCTGTACGACCCGGGAGAGCCGAATATGGTGGTCATCAAGCGTATCGTCGGCCTCCCCGGCGAGAAGGTGGATGTGGAGCGGGGACAGGTCTTCATCAATGGGGGGCCTCTTGAGGAGCCGTATCTCCAGCAGCACAGCCGCCACCGCGAGGACCGGGACGGCCAGTGGTCCCTGGGCGAAGGGGAGTACTTGGTCCTGGGGGACAACCGCAACGACAGTCAGGACAGCCGCTCCTTCGGGCCGGTGCGGCGAGGGCTCATCATCGGCAGGGTGTGGCTGCGGTACTGGCCTCGCCAGGCGTGGGGTGTAGTGAGGCACGCTGACCAGGAGGAACAGCCATGAAGGCGTTGGTGCTGCATGAACAGGGCGGACCTCTCAGCTTGGAGGAGATGCCAGCACCCCAGCCAGGCCCCGGCGAGGTCTTGGTGCGGGTGCGGGCCTGTGGGCTGGGCCTCACCCTGGTGTGGAACCGCAAGGGCCGGGGCTTCGCCCGGGGTGATGCCGCAGACAAGCTGCCCCGCATTATCGGTCACGAGATAGCGGGCGACGTGGCGGAGGTGGGCCCCGGTGTCATCAGTTTCAAGCCAGGGGACCGGGTCAACGTGTACTTCTACCTGACCTGTGGCGACTGCCGCTGGTGCAATGTGGGCCGGGAGGACCTGTGCGATAACTTCGCTGGCTACGTAGGCCGCCAGATCGACGGCGGCCTGGCGGAGTACGTGAAGCTGCCGGTGCGCAACCTGTGCCACATCCCTCCGGAGATGGGCTACGTGGATGCTGCGGTGACGGCCGATGCCATCTCCACGCCGGTCCACGTCCTGCGGGAGCGGGCGCAGGTGAGGGCCCCGGAGACGGTGCTGGTCCTGGGCGCTGGTGGTGGCGTGGGCATCCACATGGTGCAGATGGCCAAGGTCTTGGGGGCGCGGGTCATCGCCGTGGACATCAGCGCCGAGAAGCTGGCCCTGGCCAGGGAGATGGGGGCCGACGAGCTGATCAACGCCCGGGAGGTGGCCTTCGACGAGGAGGCCCGCCGGCTCACCAAGGGCCGGGGGGTGGACGTGGTGGTGGAGATGGTGGGGAAGCGTGAGACCCTGGAGGCCAGCCTCCGCAGCCTGGGCAAGGGAGGACGCCTGGTCTTCGTGGGCTTCTACGAAAGTGGTGCGGAGCTCACCTTCAGGCCCATCAGCCTGGTGGGCACGGAGATCATCCTCACCGGCTCCAAGTACTGTACCCGCCAGCAGTTGGCCGAGGCGGTGGAGCTGGTGGCCCAGGGGCGCATCCGCCCCGTGGTCACCCGCACCTGCACCCTGGAGGAGGCCGACGAGGTGCTGCAGAGCATCGAGCGGATGGAGACGGTGGGCCGGGCCTGCGTGGTGTTGCCCTGACGGCAGGGCTAGCGCACCAGGCCGCTGGCAGTGCCCACCGTCACCGGCTCGCCCCGCTGGTTCTCCCAGGCGAACTCCAGCACCAGCCGCAGGGCCTCGCCCTCGGGGGTCCGCTCCGTGACGGTGGCCTTCAGGGTGAGTATGTCGCCAGCGAAGACGGGCTTGATGAACTTGGTCATCAGCCTGCCACCCTGGAGGTAGCCCTCGCCGAAGAAGTCCCGTAGCACGGCCTCGGTCCAGGCGGTGGAGATGAGGCCGTCGGCGATGGTGCCAGGGAGGCCCTGAGCGCGGGCGAACTCGGGGTCCTTGTGGATGTTGGTCGGGGCCAGCTCCATCCTGCCTCGGACGTTGGCCTCCTCCATGTCGCTGTAGACCGACATGCGCTCCTGGCTCATCACCTTGGTGACCGGTGGGAGCTGGTAGCCCACGGGGATGTCTTTGGTGGCCCTGTCCATTTGATCCTCCTGCTGACCTCCGCCCTTCCCCTTTAATGCTGCGGAAACCGGTAGAAGAAGCCCTTGGCCTTGGCCCGCTCCTCGTCCTCGTCCACCAGCTCCTTAAGCAGCACGTGGGCGTCAACGCCCCGGGGGATGCCGGCGTAGAGGGCTATCTGCGTGATCATCTCGGCGATCTCCTGCAAAGAGTAGCCCAGGTTACGCAGCCCCTGCATGTACAGCTTCGCTTCGGGCTTGAAGCCCAGGGCGACCATGGTGGAGAAGATGATGACGCAGCGGGTCTTCAGGTCCAGGATGGGATTGCTCAGCACCGCCCCCTGAGCGGCGCTAACGGGCCGTTGGGCCTCCATCGATTCAGTGAGCCGTGGGAATGGCGGAAGCATGTCGGGGCCCCAGATCTTCCGGAAGGTCTCTAGGGTCGTTGGGTTGATGTACTGCTCCTGATCTGCCATGCGCTTTGCAACCTCCTTGTCGGTTTTATGGATGGCGCTGCTAGAAGATAAACCGCAGGCGACCTCCCGTCAAGCTCAGCGTACCCGAGAGCAGCGCTTGACAGGGGCTCGTCCCTCCACTAATGTGGCCTCGGTTGAAGGGGGTGCCCAGTGTTGGCACCGTTGGCCTCAGTAAGGGAACGTTGGTGAGCACTCCTATTCAGGAGAGGGGGTGTTGCTGATGGCTCAGGAGCTCTCCGTTGGCTCAGACATCTTCCCCAGCTTCTCGCCGGCGGAGTATCGGCGCCGCTACGACGCTGTACGGGAAGAGATGGCGGCCCGGGGCCTGGACGGCCTGGTTATCTACGGCGACTCGGGCCCCAGCGAGCATAACATGGCGAATATTCACTATCTCACCAACTACAGCGCTCCCTGGTTCTGCTACGTCCTCTTTCCCGCCTCCGGAGAGCTCGCCCTGCTCATCCCCAGCGAGCTGCATTTTCCTCACGCCCGCCGCATGTCCCGGGTCCCGGACACCGAGGGCGTAACCAGGAACTACACCGGGCGGCTGGTGAGCAAGCTCAAGGAGATGGGCCTGGAACGTGGCTGCCTGGGCCTGGTGGGGCCGGGAGCGCCTGGCGGATCCCGGAGCCCTGGGGCTGCCCAGCAGGGTATCCTTCCCTATGACCACGTCCAGGCTCTCCACGAGGGGCTTCCCCAGGCCTCCTTTCAGGAGGCCTCCGAGGTGCTGCAAGGGGTCCGCCGTATCAAGAGCCAGGAGGAGATCGCCTGGATGCGCCGGGGGGCTGAGCTGACGGACCTGACCGTGTACGCCCTGGAGGAGCAGGCCCGGGAAGGGATGGCCGAATACGAACTGGGCGGCATCATCGCCTCCGCCTACATGAGCAAGGAGGGCGGCTGGCCTAAGACCATCTACCTTGGCTCCACCTCCATGCACTCTCCCGACATCGTCTTCCCCCGGCAGAAGCCGTCCACCCGGGTCCTCCGCAAAGGAGACGTCGTGCTGCTGGAGCTCAGCGCTGGCTACTGGCAGTACGCCGGGCAGATTCAGCGCTGTATAGCCGTAGGTGAGGCCCCCACACCCGGGTACCAGGAGCTGTTCGATGTGGCCAGTGAGGTGTACCACCGGATTGTGGATACCCTGGGGCCGGGCAAGACCGACGAGGACGTGCGGCGTGCTGCTTCCCTCCTCAAGGAGCGCGGCTACTGGACCTTCGACGGGCTGCTGCACGGCTGGGGCCTCACTCTGGGACCGCCGGGGGTGGATGTGCCGGAGGTCGCCCTCATCCAGCGGCCCCAGAACCCCGTCACCTTTGAGCCGGGGATGACCGTGGTGGTGCAGCCCAACGTCCTCAGCAGCGATAAGCGACGGGGCCTTCAGGTGGGTGGTCTGATCCTGATCACCGAGTCGGGGGCGGAGCCGCTCCAAAAGTACCCCATGAAATTCATCACCGTCTAGGGCTGCTGGTGTGTCGTGGCGCCTCGGGCAGGACTCGAACCTGCGCCCCGCTGCTGAGTAGCCCACATCCGAAAAGTAAGCGGTGCAAGCCCCACCTTCAGGTGTGCTTTACCGGGGCTCAAGGCTTTTTGCTTGGCCCGGTGGCAGGTGTCGAAGCCTCACCAAACTCCCAGAAGGACGTAGAGGATCAGGGCGATACCCCCGGTGACCACCAGCACCACCAGCACGATGATCATGATGAGTACAGCGCTGATGCCACCGGCCGCCGCCACCTGGAAAGAGGCGCTCAGCCCGTCCACCGCCACCGTGTAGCTCCCTACCTCCTCCCGGGTCACGGTAAAGAAGACCTGCTGGGTCGCTCCGGCGTCCACGCTCACCTGCCGAGTGGCCTCGGTCTGGCCGTTGACAGTGAGCACCACCCGCCGGCTCCCCGTTGCACCGCCGCTGTTGTGTACCTCCACCGAGACGGTCACCGGCTCTCCAGTGGTCACCTCGGCAGGCGCCACCCGCAGGTTGCCCAGCTCCAGGACCGCCATCGCCGCCGGGGCCTTCAGGGCTACCAGGCCGAAGGCGGAGAGGCCATCGGAGATGGCGGTGCACCCTGAGGCGTCGCAGGTGGTGGGCAGGGCCACCGGATCGAAGGGCGGCTCATCGGGTATCTTGAAGACCACGACCTCGGGGTAGTCCGGCACGGTGCCGTGCGCATCCAGCCATGCCTGGTCCACCTCCATGTGGATGGTGGCCTCACCCAGGTGCTCCTCGTTGGTCAGCCCCGTCTTCTCCACCACCATCACGAAGGCCACATCCTCCACCTCACCGCCAGCAGCCTCGGCCGCCAGGGAGAACTGGGCAGCCTGGCTCTCGGTGGGCTCCTTGCTGAAGCTGACGCTCACCGTGGCCCCCTCCGGCAGGGCATCCAGCCCCACGGAGAAGCTCCCCGTGACCCGGGTAACCGTGGGGTCGTCGCTGACCTCGGAGACGTTCATCGTCTGCTTCTCTAACTTGAGCCGGACGTTCCTGAGGGAGATCTGGGCGCTGGTGCCCGTCCCCTCCTGGGAGGCCACCTCACCCGACAGCACTAGGCCGCTGCCTAGGGGGATCTCCAGGACTGTTACCTCCACCTCTGCGCCGGTGACGGGGTCGGTCCTCCGCTCCCTGGTGATCCTGATGCCGCTCCCCGCCTGATCATCGAAGGCCGTCAGCTCGGCTCCCGGGTCCAGGGTGATGGGCAGGCTGACGCGCAGCTCGCCTTCTACTTCTGTGCTTTCCAGCGTGACCAGGGCGCCCTCGACCACCTCCAGGGCGC
>JBHIBI010000067.1:0-7095 GCA_046758985.1 Dehalococcoidia bacterium | reverse complement strand
CCAGCAGCGTGATCGCGCTGAGCCAGGAGATGCGCAGCCGCAGCAGGAGCGTCACAGCGAAGATGGCCTGGGCTGCCGTCAGGAAGACCTCCTCTACCTGCCGCGCGTCCAAGGGTAGGCCACTCAGGCTCCCCAGGGAGATGCTGTACACCACGGGCAGGGAGCCAATCAGCAGCGTCCACTGGTTCACCATGGCGGAGATAAGGATGGTCATGCCCGCCAGTCCGTTGCCTCGCAGCGTGAGGATGGCCGCCAGCAGGATCTCCGGTGACTCCGAAGCCAGAGGAGCCAGCCACTGCACCAGCACGAACTCGTCAATGCCCAGCCCCTTCCCCGACTGGATAAGCCCCTCGGCAAAGGGCTCCGCCGAGGTGACGATAACACCAGCGGCGTAGAGGAGCAGTCCCAGGGTTACGGCGCGCCGCAATCCCCGCACCAGGGCACCGATGGCCGCCGCCGGGCCCAGCAGCTCCGGCTCCTCCGCCTCGGCCCTGGAGCTGAGCCACATGTAGGCGGCAAACCAACCGATGAGCACCAGGGCGTCCCACCAGCCGATCTGCCCCCGGAAGGGGATAAACACCGCATAGAGGGCGGCGAAGGCCAGAAAGGTGATCTCCAGGGAGGCGGTAGGACGTAGCCAGAGCCCGTGGCGGCTCTTGAACCACCACAGGAGGCCTACCAGGGGCCATCCAATCCCCACCAGGAGCCGGTTGGCCCCCGTCATGTTGGCGGCGGCGTAGGAGGCGTACTCGGAGCCGGGGTGGGCCCCCGCCTGCCAGGCGAAGTAGAGGTCCACGACGTACTCCGGGAGCACCGCCACCAGGGCCACAATAGCCAGGGCCAGGGCCTGGGCAATGTCAAGCTTGGCCACCTCCACCGCCCAGGAGAGGAGGAAGGCGGCGCTGATGATGGCCACTCCAAAGGTCAAGGCCGCCAAGCCCGGCGCCAGCTCCTGCCCCGAGGCCCGGAAGTAGAGGGCTAGCACTCCGACTCCCATGGTCAGGAGGAGGGTTATCCAGCTCCTCGAGAGCCTCACGGGACCGCCCCCCGCTTTCGGAGACAGGAAAAGAGGCCCCACAGGGCCTCTGGAGGACGAGAAGAGCTAGGGAAGGATGGGGTCACTGATTATGCTTCCACCCGTTCGATAACATAATGGAGGGTGCCACTGGGCACAGTGATGTACACCTCCTGGCCCACGCCCTTGTCCAGCAGCGCCCTCCCAACCGGCGAGGTCGTGGAGATCTTCCCTTGGGCGGGATTGGCCTCTTGGGCATCCACCAGGGTATAGGTGAGTTGTCGCCCGCTCTCGGGCTCCTTCAACTGCACCCGGGAGCCAGGGCGCACCTGTTCCTGACGCATTGCCTGGCCTGAGGACCCGAGGAGCACCGCCGACTTTAGGGCCTGCTCCAGCTCCCGGATTCTTCCCTCCAGGAACCCCAGGCGCTCCCGGGCCGCTTCCAGGGGGGCGTTCTCCCGGAAGTCCTTATCGGCGGCCGCTCGCCGGATCTGCTCCGTCACCTGCACCCGCTCCTCCCTCAGCATCTCCAGGCGGGCCTGTAACTGCGCATGCCCCTCGGCGGTGAGATGGGTCTGTGGCACGGGAGCGCCCCTTCCCCTCAGGATGGGGCCCTTTCGCCCTCGGGCCACCCTCAGATGAGACGCCAGGTTGCTCTGGGTGAAGCCCTGCTTTTTCAAGAAAGCCAGAAACCCGCGCACCTGCTCCAGACGTTGGGAGTGGTTGCTTCCGCCCGCCTGAGCGAAAGCGACGTACTCCTCCATCTCCGGCGCCGTCAGCTCCTGAACCCGACGGTCACGGCCGCACCAGCGAACAAAGATGTTCAGCTCCTGGTGGGCCTCCTGACGGTCGCCCTCCTTGAGGGAGGCCAGGAACTGCGCCAAGATCTCCGCCAGGGTACTCCTTGCACTCCCAGTCAAGCGGGACGCCTCCTTTCCCAGCAAGCATTGTACGTTCCCAGCCTGAAGGGTGTCAATGCACGGGTAGCTTCTAGGGCTGGCCCAAGGCCATTTTTACCTCAGCCACCGCCTCATTTTCCTTGACTCAGGCATCGAAGGATGTTACCTTTAGAGTAGAGTAGGGCAAGCTTCCCCAGGACAGGTATGGACAAGGCCTCACCCCCCATCGCTGTCACCTCGCACACCGAGCGCAACGCTCGCCAGTACATTGAAGCTGTGGAGCCTCTGGGAGCCCAAGTCCGACTCCTCACCCCCCGAAAGGGCCCCCCTGCACCCGCGCTGCTGGATGGCGTGGGCGGGCTGATGCTCACCGGCGGGCCCGACATCCACCCCTCCTACTACGGCGAGGTCCCTGTTCCCGAAGCGGAGCTGGAGCTGGCGCCCGCCTTGGATGAGCTGGACTTCGCCCTGCTCCGCCTGGCCCTGGAGCGGGACATGCCCGTGCTGGCCATCTGCCGCGGCATGCAGGTGCTCAACGTGGCCATGGGCGGCAGGCTCATCCAGGACCTGGCGGGACACAAGCCAGAGCGCAGGGATGGCCGGTGGCTCTCGGCCTACCACTCCATCTACCTGGCACCGGGGAGCAGGCTGGCCGCAGTCCTAGGCAGCGGCGGCTTCGTCAAGGTGAACAGCCAGCACCACCAGGGCCTGCGGGAGGCCCAGCGGGCCCCAGGCCTGCTGACCTCCGCCTACGCCCTGGAGGACGGCCTGGTGGAGGGCATCGAGAGCCCCCAGCACACCTGGGTCATCGGCGTCCAGTGCCACCCCGAGCGACAGGAGGAACTGCCCAAGGCCTTCCAGCGTCTCTTCACCGCCCTGGTAGAGCGGGCGGGGGAGTTTGTCAGGTAGAGGACGAGGAGTCGTGTCCTACAGGGAGGAGAGCTCATGACCACAGCCGGTCGCATACGTCCCGTCCCCATCGAGGAGGAGGTGCGCTCCTCCTACCTGGACTACGCCATGAGCGTCATCGTCGCCCGGGCCCTGCCCGACGTGCGGGATGGCCTCAAGCCGGTGCAGCGCCGCATCCTCTACGCCATGCACGATCTGAACCTGGGGCCCAACACCTCCCACCGCAAGTGCGCCCGTATCGTCGGTGAGGTGCTGGGAAAGTACCACCCCCACGGCGACGCGCCGGTGTACGAAGCCCTGGTGCGCCTGGCCCAGCCCTTCAGCCTGCGCGCCCCCCTGGTGGACGGGCAAGGCAACTTCGGCAGCGTGGATGGCGACCCTCCCGCGGCCATGCGCTACACCGAGGCCCGCCTGACACCCGTGGCTCAGGAGACGCTGGCCGACATCGAGCTGGACACCGTGGACTTCACCCCCAACTTCGACGACTCGGTAAGGGAGCCCATGGTGCTCCCCGCCCGGCTGCCCAACCTGCTGGTCAACGGCGCCTCGGGCATCGCCGTGGGCATGGCTACCAACATCCCGCCTCACAACCTGGGCGAGGTCTGCAACACCATCACCTACCTCATTGATCACCCCGAGGCCACTGTGGAGGAGCTGATGGCCATGGTGCCGGGCCCCGACTTCCCCACCGGCGCCGTCATCCGGGGCAGGCAGGGCATCCAAGACGCCTACGAAACGGGCCGGGGCCGGGTGGTGGTGGAGGCCAGGGCCGAGATCGAGGAGCTGCGGGGCAACCGAACCCAGATCGCCATAACCGAGCTACCCTACCAGGTGAATAAGGCCGCCCTGGTGGAAAAGATCGCCCAGCTTGCCCGGGACCGGAAAATCGAGGGCATCTCCGATATCCGGGACGAGTCGGACCGGCACGGCATGCGCGTGGTGGTGGAGCTGCGGCGGGACGCCCAGCCCCAGGTGGTGCTCAACAACCTGTACACCCACACCCCCCTCCGTTCCACCTTCCATATCCTCATGCTCGCTCTGGTGAACGGCCAGCCCCAGGAGTTGGGGCTCAAGCGGATTCTTCAGCTCTACATCGCCTTCCGCCAGCAGGTGGTCACCCGACGCTCGGAGCACCTGCTAAAGAAGGCCCGAGAGCGGGCCCACCTGCTGGAGGGGCTGAGGACGGCCATCAGCCAGCTCGACCTGGTGGTGAGCATCATCCGCAACGCCACCGACGTGGAGGCCGCCAGGAACGGGCTGATGGAGCAGCTCAGTATCGACGAGGTGCAGGCCCAGGCCATCCTGGAGATGCAGCTCCGCCGCCTAGCGGCTCTGGAGCGTCAGAAGCTGGAGGATGAGTACCAGGGGCTGCTAAAGACCATCGGTGGGCTCCAGGCCCTGCTGGCCAGCCCCACCAAGATGATGGCCCTGATCAAGGAGGAGACCCAGAAGCTGCACCAGCGCTACGCCACCCCTCGCCGTAGCGAGCTCAGCGAGGAGGAGGTGAGGATATCCACCCGGGAGGAGCTGATCCCTCGTCAGGCCGTGGTAGTAACCATCAGCCACCGGGGGTACGTAAAGCGCATCCCCTACAATGCCTACCGGCTCCAGCGCCGTGGCGGCAAGGGGGTCCGGGGCATGTCTACCCGAGAGGGTGACGACGTCAAGCACCTGGTAGTGACCGATACCCACGCCCTGGTCCTGTTCTTTACCAGCAAGGGGCGAGTCTACCAGCTCCGGTGTTTCGACATCCCCGGGGACCTCTCCCGCACCACCCGGGGGATGTCCCTGGTCAACCTGATCCCCCCCCTGGCCGGAGGTGAGCAGGTGAGTACCGTGCTGGCCATCCCGACCCTGGACAGCGACCAAATCCTGGTGCTGGCCACCCGGGGAGGAGTGATCAAGGCGACGCCGCTGCGTCGGTTCACCAACATCCGTAGCGCGGGCCTCATCGCTACCAGGCTACGGAGTGGTGACAAACTGGTGTCCGCTCGGCTGGCGAGCCCGGAGGACGATATTCTCATGGTGTCCGAGCGGGGTCAAGCGATCCGCTTCCCCGTCGAAGCCGTGCGACGCCGCTCCCGCGCCGCAGGAGGCATCCGGGGCATCCGCCTTGCCCCTGGCGACCGGGTAATGGCCATGGAAGTCGCCCAGCCTGACGCCCACCTCCTGGTGGTGAGCCAGCATGGGTACGGCAAGCTGACCCCCATCTCCCGCTATCCCCGCCACAACCGCGGAGGCCTGGGGGTGCGGACCTTCAAGGTCACCACCAAGACAGGCCCCATAGCTGCCGCCCAGGTGGTGAGCGACCCCGAGGGTAAGGACCTCACCCTGGTCTCGGCCAGAGGGGTGATGCTCCGCGTCAGCATGGATGAGGTGAAAAAGATGGGTCGCAGCACCCAGGGCGTCATCATCTGGCGAGACAAGGAGCCCCAGGATGAGGTGGCCTCCATCGCCTGGTTCGAGGACGGAATGCGCCAGCGGCCCCCCTCGGGCAGGGCCCAGGGACACCCCGCCAAGCCCGCCCAGCGCAACGGCACCGAGCCTGAAGCTGACGAACTTGAGGACGACGAAGAGGCAGAGGAATAGGAGCCCCGATCAGGGACTCCGTGGGCCTAGGTGGGGGTGTCGTGACGCTCGAGGCCCGTAAGCCCCCGCTCGAAGAAAAGCAGGGGCTGACCCTCTTGCACGCGTATCTCCTCCACCTGGCCCACAAAGATAGTGTGGTCGCCATAGTCGTGGGTGGCCACCACCCGGCAGGCCAAAAAGGCCAGGCTCCCCTCGATAGCAGGGACCCCTAGCGCCGTCTGGCGGAAGGGCACCTGCACATCCCCCGTGCGGTCCTGCTCATCCCGAGCGAAGTACTCGGCGATCCCCCGTTGCTCCGCCGCCAGGATGTTCACCCCAAACTGCCCCCGTTCCCGCACCAGCCGGTGGGAATTCCGGTGACGGCCAATGCAGACCAGCACCAAGGGGGGAGCGAGGGAGACGGAGGTAAAGGCGTTGGCCGTCATACCGTGGGGCACATCGCCTGCGTCCAGGCTGGAGATCACCGTCACCCCGGTGGCGAGACGGCTCATAGCTACACGCAGCCCATCCGGTGACACCACGGGCCTATTATAAGGGCAATGCCTTTCCTCCGCCACCGCCGACCCGAGAGAGCAGCGTAGCCTCTCGACCCGATGGAGCGCCTTCACTCCAGGGAGTCCTCGCACGGATGTTCCCTCAAGGAAGGTGCAAACAAAAATTCTGGAGAATATTCGAATTCCTGTTAAACCAGAGGTCAACTTTTATTCAATTTCGTCCCCGAATGGAAAACTGATGGCCGAATGCCTTGCATTTTCTCCCAGCCCTTGTTACTGTTGGGTCTCACCGCAAATTCCTCCGCTGGGGTTCAACCCCACTCGTACCTTTCCCTGTCAGGGATCGCTGAGTATTCAATGGCTTCACTCGAAACCCGTCTGGGGGTCCTGGAATTGTATTACTATTCGGAGGGTGGTATGCCACACGCGAAAGCGAAGGAGGTCTGGGACACGGCGCTGGGCGAACTGGAGTTGCAGGTAAGCCGACCCACGTTCGAAACCTGGCTACGAGATACGGCGGGAAGAGCCCTCGATGGGGCCACCTTGATGGTTACGGTCCCCTCCCCTTTCACCGCTGAATGGCTGGAGAAGCGGATGTCCCAGTTGATCCGCAAGACCCTGCAACGGGTCACGGGCCAGAGCTTAGAGGTGCGCTTCCAGGTACACAGTCCTCTGCCAGAGGAAGAGTCCTCCCTCTCGGAACCATCCTGGACCCTGCCACTGGAGGAGGCTCCCTGGGGGGCCCCCTCGAGGAACGGCCCTCTCAACGAGCGGTACAGCTTCGAGACCTTTGTCGTGGGCCCTTCCAACAGACTGGCCTACTCCGCCGCCCAGGCGGTGGCCGATTTTCCCGGGCTGAGCTATAATCCTCTCTTCATCTACTCGGGCGTGGGCTTGGGGAAGACCCACCTGCTCCATGCTATTGGCCACGCTGTCGCCAAGAAGGGATTGAGCTCCCTGTATGTCACCACGGAGCAGTTCACCAACGAGTTCGTCACCGCCATCCGGGCCCGTACCACCGAGGACTTCCGGGCCAAGTACCGCAACGTCGAGGTGCTCCTCATCGACGACATCCAGTTCATCGGCGGCAAGGAGCAGACCCAGGAAGGCTTCTTCCACACCTTTAACGACCTTCATACCGCGCGCCGGCAGCTCGTGATCACCTCGGACCGCCCTCCCAGAGCCCTGG
>JBHIBI010000066.1:0-7107 GCA_046758985.1 Dehalococcoidia bacterium | reverse complement strand
CGTCCAGGTCCCGCAGGCTCTCCTCCCCCACGTTGGGGATGTCCCGGGTGATCTCCTCGGGGCCTAGCTTGGTCTCGCGGGCCTCCATCTCATACTTCTCGATGTGGATGGAGGTGAAGCTGTCATCACGTACCACGCGTTCGCTGATGATGATGGCGTCCTCGTAGTTGCAGCCCTCCCAGCTCATGAAGGCCACCAGGACGTTCTGCCCTAGGGCAAGTTCCCCCTGGTCGGTGGAGGAGCTATCGGCCAGCACGTCGCCGGTGCGCACCACGTCCCCTTTCCGGGTCGTCGGCCTCTGATTGAAGCAGGTGCCCTGATTTGTGCGGGCGAACTTGGTCAACGGGTGGCGATACTCCCGGCCCTGAGGGCCCCGCACCAGCACTTCCGTACCGGTGGCCTCGACGACGACCCCATCGACCTGGGCCGCCACCACCTGCCCGCTATCCAGGGCCACCCGGTGTTCGATGCCGGTAGCCACTCGGGGAGCCTGAGGCCGCAGCAGGGGCACTGCCTGGCGCTGCATGTTGGAGCCCATGAGGGCCCGGTTGGCGTCATCGTGCTCCAGGAAAGGGATCAGGGAGGCGGAGACGCTCATGATCTGCATGGGCGAGACGTCCATGTAGTCCACCCGGTCGGGTGACTCCTCGGAGTAGGTCTCACCGATGCGCACCTCCACCCGGTCGTGGAGGAACTGGTTCTTCCTATCCAGGGCAGCGCTGGCCTGGGCAATGACCAGTTGCTCCTCGTCATCGGCGGAGAGGTACACCACATCCTGAACGTCCGGGGAGACAAAGGGCTTGACGCGCACCTCCCGGGAGGGGAGGGCGGCCAGCGCCTTCTGAATTTTCGGGGTGACGACGGCGCCGGCGCGGGCCAGCACCTTGCCCTCGTCGTCCACCACGCTCTCGGCCAGGCGACGGCCCAGCAGGTCAGGGTGGTCCGAGGGGAGGTGCCTGTACACCTTACGATAGGGTGCCTCAATGAACCCGTACCGGTTGATGCGGGCGTAGGTAGCCAAGGAGCTGAGGGGGCCAATGTTGGGCCCTTCAGGGGTTTCGATGGGGCAGATCCGCCCGTAGTGGGAGAAGTGGACGTCCCGGACGTCGAAGCCGGCCCGCTCCCGCGAGAGACCGCCAGGCCCCAGGGCGGAGAGACGCCGCTTGTGGGTCAGCTCAGCCAGCGGGTTGGTCTGGTCCATGAACTGGGAGAGCTGGGAGCCGCCGAAGAACTCCCGAATCGCCGCCACCACCGGCCGGATGTTCACCAGGGCCTGGGGGGTCGCCTGCTCCGGGTCGATCAGGGTCATGCGCTCGCGAACCATCCGCTCCATGCGGAGGAGGCCCACGCGCATCTGGTTCTGCACCAGTTCACCCACGGCCCTGACGCGGCGGTTCCCCAAGTGGTCGATGTCATCGCCCTTGGCCTCGCCATTATTGACCTGGATAACCTGCCTCAGGATGGCGATAAGGTCTTGTAGGGTGAGGATGCGACACTCAGGGTCGATGTCCAGGCGCAGGCGACGGTTGAGTCGGTAGCGACCCACCCGGCCCAGGTCATAGCGGCGGGGCTCAGAGAAGAGGTTCTTCATCAAGGTCCGGGCATTCTCCGCGCTGGGCGGTTCACCGGGCCTCAACCGTCGATAGAACTCCAACTGGGCCCGTACTATGCGACGGGCTTTCTCTGGATCATACTCCTCCTGGGGACGCAGCCACGCCCAAGTGGTCCGCAGGTCATCCTCCCGCAGTGAGAACTCCTTCTCATCAGGCGGGGGATCTCGCTCCAGGGTGGCCGACATATAGCGATGGTGCTCATGGGTGTCCACGGTAGCAAAGGGTGCCAGGAGTTCTTCCTCACTGGCCAGTCCCAAGGCTCGGAGAAAGGTGGTCACGGGGACCCTCCGCTTCCGGTCCACCTTGACTGAGAGGGCGTCTTTGGCACTGGTCTCAAACTCCAGCCAGGCCCCCCGGTAAGGTATCAGCTTGGCAAAGCAGAGGTCCCGGTCGCTACTCAGGTCCTTCTCCAAGGTGAAATAGGCACCGGGAGAACGCACCAGTTGAGTCACCACCACCCGCTCAGCCCCGTTGATGATGAAGGTGCCGCTGGAGGTCATCATGGGGATGTCCCCCATGAAGATGTCCTGCTCTTTCATCTCCCCGGTCTCTTTCATCGTCAAGCGGGTCTTGACGTAGAGAGGCACAGCGTAGCTGAGCTCCTTTTCGCGGTACTCCTGAACGGTGTATTTGCCCTGGCGGAACTCGTGATCGAGGAAGGAGAGCTCGTACTTCTTGCCCGTGAAGTCTTGAATGGGCGAGATCTCAGCGAAGAGCTCCCGTAGGCCCTCCTCCTGAAACCAGCGGAAAGACTCCAACTGGAGGTGGATCAGATTGGGGACCTCCAACACTTGCGGGATCTTGGCGTAGGACTTCCTGACAGGACTGGCAAAAGAGACAAAAGGAGACCTAGAGGAGGTCATCTCAGCTCACGCTCCTTTAGAAAAGACAGGTCTAGTGCCTCACGCACGGCACAGGAAGACTAGAGCCTATCACGAAGTGAACGGGGACAAGAATGAGTCTGCTTGGGGCTTCATCGACCAACCATTTATAATACCATAACAAAAATCTTTGTCAAGCACTTTTCACCCCCTTTTCTTCTCCCCTACCATCCTCCACCACACCCGTGCCCCCTTGACAACCAGCTGCAGTCCTGCTACCCTGGAGATACCCCTACCCAGGGGGGATGGGTACAACCACTGCGGAGGAGCGAGATGCTGCCTAACGTCAAGCAAGAGGCCCTTAAACGGCTGAATTACATCGATGGCCACCTGTCAGGGGTGCGGCGAATGGTGGAGGAGGAGAAGTACTGTGTGGACATCCTGAAGCAGACCTTCGCCGTGCGCCGCGCTATCGAGCGGGTGGAGTCCCTGCTGCTGGAGGGGCACCTCCAGACCTGCGTCGTCGAAGGGGTACGCAACGGCCGGGACCAACAGGTCCTGCAGGAGCTGCTGGAGCTCTACAACCTAGCTGAGAAGTAGGCGGAAAGGACGAGATGGCAGACAAGTCAAAGAGGCCCATCATTCTGCCGGTGGAGGGGATGACCTGCGCCTCCTGCGTGATGCATGTGGAGGAGGCTCTAAAACAGGTCAAGGGGGTCTCCTCGGTGCAGGTAAACCTGGCCACCGAGAGGGCCACCGTATACCTCGCCTCCCCCTCCGTCTCCGTCGCCAAGCTCAGGACAGCAGTGCAAGACACGGGCTATGAGGTCCCCACGGAGCGCCTCCTTCTGCGGGTGGGCGGCATGACCTGTGCCTCCTGTGTTAACCATGTGGAGGAGGCCCTCAAGGAGGTGCCCGGTGTCCTGACAGCCCGAGTGAACCTGGCCACCGAACAGGCCACGGTAGAGCTGGTGCCCGGCACCGCCTCCATCGAGGAGCTCAGACAGGCCATCCAGGATACTGGCTACACCTTTGAAGGGCTGGTGGATGACCACCGCGCCGACCGGGTGGATCGGGAGCGGCAGGCCCGGCAGCGGGAGATCAGCTACTACCAGCGGCGCCTGCTCTTCGCCGCCACCCTCACCATCCCCCTCTTCATCGGGAGCATAGGAAAGTGGCTGCCCCTGGGGGTGCCGGGCTTCCTGAGCAACGCGTATCTCCTCTGGGCCCTGGCCACCCCGGTACAGCTCTGGGCGGCCTTTCCCTTCTACCGCATGATGTGGGGCGGCCTGAGGCATCGCACGGCCAACATGGGCACCCTTATCGCCCTAGGGACCAGTGCCGCCTACCTCTACAGCGTGGTAGCCATTCTCCTCCCCAGCCTGTTCGCACCTACGGGGGTCCAGCCCGAGCTCTACTTCGAGACCGCCGCCCTGATCATCACCCTTATCCTCCTGGGCCGCTTTCTGGAGGCCCGGGCCAAGGGGCGTGCCTCCGAGGCTATTCGCAAGCTCATGGACCTCCAGGCCCACACGGCCCGGGTGCTGCGCGACGGCCAGGAGGTGGAACTCCCCGTGGAGCAATTGGTGCCTGGCGACCTGGTGCTGGTCCGGCCGGGAGAGAAACTCCCTGTAGACGGTGAGGTGATCGAGGGCCACTCCGCCGTGGACGAGTCCATGCTCACCGGCGAGAGCATGCCGGTAGAGAAAGCACCGGGCTCGGTGGTGTACGGCGCTACCCTGAACCGGTCGGGCAGTTTCACCTTCCGTGCCACTAAGGTGGGCGAAGAGACAGTGCTGGCCCAGATCATTCGCCTGGTGGAGGAGGCCCAGGGCTCCAAGGCCCCCATCCAGCGGCTGGCCGACCGGGTGTCGGCCTACTTTTTCCCCGCCCTTCTTGCTGTGGGCATCGTCGCCTTCATCTTCTGGTTCATCCTGGGGCCCCAACCGTCCTTCACCTACGCCCTGCTCACCTTTGTGGCCGTGCTCATCATCGCCTGCCCCTGCGCCCTGGGCCTGGCAACCCCTACCGCCATCATGGTGGGTACCGGCAAGGGTGCCGAGATGGGCATCCTCATCAAGGGCGCCGAGACCCTGGAACTGGCCCGTAAGGTGGGCACCGTTATCCTAGACAAGACAGGGACCCTTACCCGAGGCCGGCCCGTGGTCACCGATATCGTCGCCGTGGAGACTACCGAGGATGACCTGCTGCGCCTGGCGGCCTCGGTGGAGCAACGCTCCGAGCATCCCCTGGGCGAGGCCCTGCTGGAGCGGGCCCGAGAGCGCGCCCTGAAGCTGGAGGCCCCTCTGGAGTTCCAGGCCCTGCCTGGCAGGGGCGTCCAGGCCCGGCTCAACGGCTCCCCGGTCCTCCTGGGAAACCTGGCCCTGCTGGAGGAGCACCAGGTCCCCTCGAACGGCCTGGAGGAGCGGGCTCAGGAGATGGCAGCCGAGGGCAAGACGCCCATGTTCGTGGCCGTAGATGGCCGCGCCGTCGGGGTCATCGTCGTCGCCGATACCCTCAAGCCCGAGGCAGCTCAGGTAGTGGCTACCTTGCGGGGCATGGGCCTCCAGGTGGTCATGCTCAGCGGCGACAACCAGCGGACCGCCCAAGCGGTGGCCCGCCAGCTCGGCATCCAGCGGGTCCTGGCGGAGGTGTTCCCGGAGCAGAAGGCCCAGGAGGTGAAGCGGCTCCAAGGGGAGGGTCAGCGGGTAGCTATGGTGGGCGATGGTATCAACGATGCCCCGGCCCTGATGCAGGCGGACTTAGGCATCGCCATCAGCTCAGGGACGGACATCGCCATGGAGTCGGCAGGCATCGTCCTCATGCGGGACGACCTGCGGGGTGTGGTCAAGGCCTTTTCCCTCAGCCGGGCTACCCTCCGCACCATCAAGCAGAACCTCTTCTGGGCCTTCTTCTACAACACTGCCCTCATCCCCGTGGCTGCGGGGATCCTCTACCCTCTCTTTGCCACCCTGGGGGGTGTGCCGGGAGGCCTGGGGTTCTTCTTCGGGGAGTTCGGGTTTCTCAACCCGGTGCTGGCTGCCTTGGCCATGGCCTTCAGCTCCGTCAGCGTGGTCACCAACTCGCTACGGCTGCGCCGGTTTTCAGAAGAAAGGCAACAACAAAGCCAGAATGGGGGGCAGGCAAATGGCAGCCATTGACCCGGTCTGTAAGATGGAGGTGGACGAACAGAATCCACCCGGAGGTCAGACCGACTACCAGGGCGAGACCTACTACTTCTGCGCCCCAGGCTGCAAGCGGGCCTTTGAGAGAGACCCTGTTCGGTACCTCCAACAAGAGGACTAGCCCCTGACGGCCCCTTACATCCACCCAGACCGAGGACACAGCACCGCAGGTGTGGCTGCCCTTGGCAAAAGGCAGGGGTATGCCGTAGAATGGCAAGGTGGGCTAGTCTGAGGATATGGGGGTGTTGCATTGGCCCCTGAGACCGATAAGGCCACCGTGGTGATCTATACCCACCCCGACTGCACCTACTCCGCGGCGGCCAAGGATGAACTCCAGAAGAACAGCGTCCCCTTCCGAGAGATCGATATCTCCAAGAACCCGGAGGCCATCTTAGAGCTGGAACGGCTGACCGGGGGAGAGCGGATCACGCCTGTCCTGGTGGAGGGAGATGCTGTCACCGTTGGCTACTACGGCGCTGGGTGAAGCTTCTAGCTCCAGGGGCAGGTCTGCCCCTCGCTCCCACTCCGCACTTCGTAAGGACAAGGGGGGTACCGCAAGGCTACTCTGATCCCGCTGGTTGAGCCCCCTCCGTAGCCTTAGGGGCCCTTTCTTGACGACCTGGCAGCGCAAACGTACAATCGATATGGGGGCCCACTCTATGGTGAGGCCCTCTAAGATAGCAGCGGCCCGGTAGTGTAGTGGCCTAACATGCCGCCCTGTCAAGGCGGAGAGCACGGGTTCGAATCCCGTCCGGGTCGCCAACAAGGCAAAAACGGGTCACCGTTGGTTTGGCCGAAGCTTGGGCGCTACGGCCTAAAATGGTTCACAGTAACCGCCTTTTCCCGATGCGGGAGGCCGCGAAGCAGCACCGGCGAGTACGAGGACCTGACGGCCAGCGATATGCAGTTCGTGGGCCGTATGGTCTGGCACCTCAGGAGGATGTGAGGAAAGCACACTGAGAGTTCCTCTTCTGGTTCTATCTAGCGGCTTACTGGCGCTAGTGGTGGGCATGGCATGCGGTACTCCTCCTGCCCCAACACCGAGCCCGACGCTGATCACTACCGCAAGTTCCATACCAACATCTACACCATTACCATTCGCTGCCAAGGTTTCCTTGGTGGCTGAATACATGGCCATCTCGAGCGAAGAACTCATTAGGTGGGACGGGAATCGGGAGGCCCTTCAGGTACACCTGATAGCTGAGAATATTGGCGACACTATTGTAGGGAACTATCGGCTTCATCCCACATTCTGCCTAGACAATGGCGAGGTAATCTCTTCACTCGAGCCTCCGGAATTCGCTCGCGTTACTCATCACAGCGAAAATATGTGGTCCTTCTATCACCAATGGGGAACCAGATACGAGGGTACGCCGGAGGTGGAGTATACCAGTCGACCACCCATAGATCCCTGTCCTGCTGGCTGTGGTGGTTTATTTTTAAGCGAATTCGTCATTCAAACACAAATCTGCGAGTTGCTTGTTGTAC
>JBHIBI010000065.1:0-7335 GCA_046758985.1 Dehalococcoidia bacterium | reverse complement strand
GCCCAGAAGACGGCCTCGGGGGTCATGGGAAGCTGCCGCATACGCACCCCGGTGACGCGGTAGAGGGCGTTGGCGATGGCGCTGGGCGGGGGCACGATGGGCACCTCCCCCACGCCTCGCACACCGTAGGGGCTGGCCGGCGAGGGCACCTCCACGATGACCGTGTCCAGCATCGGCAGGTCCAGGCTGGTGGGGGTGCGGTAGTCCAGCAGCGAGGCGTTCTTCAGGACGCCCTTATCGTAGTGGTAGTACTCGAAGAGGGCCCAGCCGATGCCCTGGGTAGCGCCGCCCTGGATCTGCCCCTCCACCTGCTGGGGGTTGATAGCCTTACCCACGTCCTGGAAGGAGGTGTACTTGACTACCCTGGTCCTGCCCGTCTCCGGGTCCACCTCGACGTCGGCTACATGGGCGGCGAAGGCCGGGGCCGAGGGCAGCCGGGTGACGGTGCCGTAGCCGCACACCGGGCCCTCGTTGCGGCGGACGCTGAGGCGCGCCACCTCCAGCCAGTCTATGGTCTGCTCCGGGTTCTCCCTGACCCAGAACCTGCCGTCGGCGTACTCCACCTCCTCCGGCGACACTTTCATCTGATGGGCGGCGTGCCTCTTCATTTGCCTTAGGGCATCGTGGGCGGCCTCGTAGGTAGCCACGCTCATGGTGTAGGTGGTGCGGCTCCCCGCTGAGAGGTCGGTGTAGGGAGCCGAGTTGGTGTCTACCACCCGCGCCGTCACGTGCTCAATGGGGAGCTGGAGCTCCTCGGCCACCATCTGCCGCATGGTGGTGCGGGTGCCTGTCAGGTCCACCTGGCCGCTGCTCACGGTCACGGTGCCGTCGGGATGGACCATGATCACGGCACTGGAGGTCAGGGTAGCACCCAGCCAGAAGCCTAGCCCCAGCCCCCGCCCGCGGTTGGGCCCCTGGAGCGGGCTAGTCCAGGCGGGGTGCTCCGCCACCTGCTTCAACATCTCCTTCAGGCCGATGCGCTGATAGGGGGTGTCGTTGGTCATCAGGTCCCCCTCGTCCACGGCGTTGATCAGGCGGAACTGCAGGGGGTCGATGCCCAGCCGCTCGGCCAGCTCGTCCATGGAGGTCTCCACGGCAAAGCTGGCGGCGGTGCCGCCGGGGGCGCGGTAGGCCTGTACCCGGGGCTTGTTGGTCACCACATCGTAGGCCTCGATGCGCAGGTTGTCCGTCTTATAGGGGCCGAAGCAGACCAGGGAGGCGCCGTCGATGGGCGCGCCGGGGAAGGCACCAGCGTCGTAGACCATCCTGATGAAGCAGGCGGTGAGGCGGCCGTCCTTCTTGGCTCCCACCTTGACGGTCACGTGGGTGGGCGAGGTGGGGCCCGTGGCCCGCAGCACCTCGGAGCGGTCCATCACCATCTTCACCGGGCGGTCGCTCTTGCGGGCCAGCAGGATGGCCAGGGGCTCCAGGATGGTGTAGATCTTGCCACCGAAGCCGCCGCCGATCTCCGCCGGCACCACCGTCACCTTGTCCTGGGGTAGCTCCAGCAGGGCGGTGAGCTGGCGCAGGACATTGAAGATGCCCTGGGTGGAGGTCCAGAGGGTGATGGAGTAGTCGTCCTTGGGCTTGGCCAGGCAGGCCTGGGGCTCCAGGTAGCCCTGGTGCACCATCTTGGTGTCGTAGGTGTTCTCCACCACCACATCGGCCTCGCCCAGGCCCCTCTCCACGTCACCCCGGCCCGACTCCAGGTACAGGGCAACGTTACTGGGGCGGGCAGGGGCCTTCCCCAGGGTCTTGGTGAAGAGGTCCTCGTGGAGCAGGAGGGAGTCCTCCCTCATGGCGTCCACCACGTTCTCCACCGGTGGGAGCAGCTCGTACTCCACCTCGATGAGCCCTACAGCCTCCTCGGCGATCTCGGGAGTGGTGGCGGCCACCGCCGCGATGGGATGGCCATCGAAGAGGGCCTTGTCGTGGGCCAGCACCAGCCGCCGCAGGTCCTTCAGGGCGATCATCAGCTCGCCGCCGAAGGCCTCTGCCTTCTGGGTGACAGGGGGCAAGTCCTCGGCGGTGATCACCGCCCTCACCCCCCTCAGTTCCAGGGCCTTCTGGTAGTCCAGCTTCTTGATGCGGGCGTGGGGATAGGGACTCCGCAGCACCCTGCCGTACAGCATGCCGGGTACGTGCAGGTCCGCACCAAAGAGGGCCTTCCCCGTTACCTGCTCTCGGGCGTCCACCTTCTCCAGCGGCTTCCCAATATAGCGTCGTCCGTTGCCTTGGGTGGACGCCATGTTATGCTCCCTTCTCAGCCACCGCCATGATGGCCCGGACGATCTTGTCGTAGCCGGTGCAGCGGCAGAGGTTGCCGGCGATTTGGAGCCGGATTTCGTGCTCTGTGGGGTTGGGGTTCTGGACCAGGAGGGCCTTGGCCGACATAATGAGCCCCGGCGTGCAGAACCCGCATTGCAGGGCTCCGTACTCGATGAAGGCCTTCTGCAGGGGGTCCAGCTCTCCATTGTGGGCCACCCCCTCGATGGTGATCACCTGGTGGCCCTGGGCTTCCATGCCCAGGACGAGGCAGGAGTCCACCGCCTGCCCGTCCAGGAGGACGGTACACGCCCCACAATTGCCGTTGCCGCAGCCCTCCTTGGTCCCGGTGAGGTGTAGCTCGTCTCGCAGCACCTCCAGGAGGGTCTGCCAGGGCTTAACGAGGAACTCCTGCTCCTCGCCGTTAACCGTCAGGGTGAGCGGGGTCTTGGCGATCTTTCGCTGCATCACGGCTCTCCTTGCCGAGGGGTTTTGTTAGGCTGGGCCTTTTGTCGTGCGGTGTGACCCGCCCGGAGCGGGCTAGCCCGTTCCCAGGCGCTCTAAGCAGCCCTTGAGGGTGCGCCGGGTGAGCACCTTGACCAGCTCGAGGCGATACTCTGCCGAGCCCCGTACGTCGCTGATGGGCCGACAGGCCTGAGATGCCAGCTCCCCAGCCTCCTGTAGGAGCCTCTCGGTGAGCTCCTTGCCTTCCAGCAACGCCTCTACCTCCCTGGCCCGGATGGGTGTGGGCGCTACCGCTGCTAAGGCGATACGGGCCCGGGTACATTGCCGAGTCTTCGGGTCCAGGATCATCAGGCTTCCCACGCCGGCCACGGCGATATCCATCTCCTCCCGGGGAATGAACCGGAGGTAGCAACTGCTGCTGTGGGGTGGGGGCGGTGGCACTACGGTCTCTACCAGTAGCTCCCCCCGTTCCAGGGCCGTCTGGCCGGGGCCAACGAAGAACTGCTCCAGGGGCAACTCACGCCTGCCCTTGGGCCCGGCGATGACTGCCCGGGCCTCGTAGGTCAGCAGGGCAGGGACGGTATCGGCCGAAGGTGCAGCATTGCAGATGTTGCCACCAATGCTGGCCCGGTTCTGGATCTGAATGGAGCCCACCAGCAGGCAGGACTCCTTGATGGCAGGATACAGCTCCCCCACCTGGGCGTAGGCAGCGGTGGCGGTGCAGGAGACCGCGGAGCCGATGTGCAGTCCCTCTCCCTCCACGAACTCCAGGCGGTTGGTCTCGGGGATCTCCTTGACGTTGACCACCACTGTAGGTTGCCGCCGCCCCTCCTTGACCTGCGCTATCAGGTCACTCCCGCCCACCAGAGGTCGGGCCTCTCCCTCGGCCTCGGACATGATGGCGATGGCCTCATCCAGGGTCTTCGGGGCAACGTAGGCAAAGGGTTGCACTGGCTACCTCCCTCTCTGCATCTGCTGCTCGGAGAATTATACCTGGTAGCGCTCTCTCCTGGCAACCGTGGCGCTTGTCTCACCATCACTACGGGAGATCCGCATTGACACCCGATGGTGACGTAGTATGATGGCGAAAAGGGAACCATTCACTTTTGCCCTGCCTACGGAGACGTAATGTCGGATTCCTACCGCTACTCCCGCTGGGACGGTACCCAGCAGGTCTTCGACATCGATGCCGAAGAGCTGATGGAGGGCCTTTCCCAGGACCTCCTCTCCCACGGCGATGTCTGGAGAGCCTTGCGGGAGATGATGCGCCGGGGTTTCCAGGACCGGATGGGTCAGCGGCTTCCCGGCCTGCAGGAGCTGCTGGAGCAGCTCCGCTCACAGCGCCAGAGCCAGATAGAGCGGTACAATGTGGACTCGGTGATGGAGGGCATCCGGCAGCGCCTGGATGAGATCCTGCAGAGGGAGCGCCAGGGCATCCAGCGACGGCTCTCGGAGGCCCGCCAGCAGGTTGACGAGTCCGAGGGGGAGGAGCGGGCCCAGCGAGAGAGCCTCTACCAGCTCCTGGAGCAGCGCGCCCAGCGGAACCTGGAGCAACTGGATAGCCTGCCTCAGAGCTCCGCCGGGGCTATCCGGCAGCTCATGGACTACGAGTTCATGGACCCCGAGGCCCAGCGGCAGTTCCAGGAGCTCCTTAACCAGCTCCGGGGCCGGATGCTGGAGAACTTCTTTCAGGACCTGAAGCAACAGCTCCGGGGTCTCAACCCCCAGGACCTGGCAGGGCTCCGGGAGATGCTGCGGCAGTTGAACCAGATGCTGCGGGACCGGGCTCTGGGTCGGGAGCCCGACTTCCAGGGCTTCATGCAGCAGTTCGGCGCCATGTTCGGCCCCAACCCACCCCAGGACCTGGACGAGCTACTAGAGCGGCTCCAGCGACAGATCGCCCAGGCCCAGTCCCTCCTGGAGAGCATGTCCCCGGAGATGCGCCGGGAGCTGGAGGAGATGCTGGACTCGGTGCTGGACCCAGAGACACAACAGGAGCTGGCAGAGCTGGCCACTTTGATGGGGCAGTTCATGCCCATGGATGACCTCCGGCGCCAGTACCCCTTTATGGGAGAGGAGTCGCTGACTCTGGACCAGGCCATGGAGCTGATGGGCCAGTTTCAACGCTTGGACGACCTGGAGCAGCGTCTCCAGGAGGTGTTGCGGACCGGCACAGTGGAAGACCTGGATCCCCGCGAGCTGGAGGAGCTGCTGGGTGAAGAGGCCCGCCGCAACTGGGAACAGCTTTCCCAGCTACGGCAGCTCCTGGAGGAGGCGGGATACATCAAGGGGCAGGAGCGGCTGGAGCTGACCCCCAAGGGGATACGGAAGATAGGACAGAAGGCCTTGCGGGAGGTCTTTGTTCGCCTGAAGAAGGACCGCGTGGGGGACCATCAGATCTCCCTCCGGGGCACAGGCGGCGACCTGCTGGGTGACACCAAGCCCTACGAGTTCGGCGACCCCTTCCAGGTGCACCTGGAAAGGACGGTGATGAACGCCCTCTTTCGCCAAGGGCCCCAGGTGCCGGTCCGGCTGACCCCTCAGGACTTAGAGATCTACCGCACCGAGCATATGACGCGGGCGTCCACGGTGCTGCTGCTGGACCAGAGCCGCTCGATGGGGCTCTTCGGCAGCTTCCAGGCAGCCAAGAAGGTGGCCCTGGCCCTGTACGCCCTCATCCACAGCCAGTTCCCCAGGGACAACCTCTACGTCATCGGGTTCTCCGACTTCGCTCAGGAGGTCAGGGAGGACGACCTGGCCAAGCTGAACTGGAACGCCTGGGTCTCCGGTACCAACATCCACCATGCCTTCCTCCTCTCCCGGAAGCTTCTGGCCAAGGAGAAGGGTGGGACGCGACAGGTCGTTCTCATCACCGATGGCGAGCCTACCGCCCACCTGGAGGGGACTCGCAGCATGTTCAGCTATCCCCCCAGCCTCAAGACCCTCCAGGAGACCCTCAAAGAGGTGCGGCGTTGCACCCAGGAGGGGATCATCATCAACACCTTCATGCTGGAGAGTAGCTATCACCTGATGGACTTCGTGGACAAGATGACCCGCATCAACAGGGGCCGGGCCTTCTACACCACCCCCGACCGGCTGGGGCAGTACGTCCTGGTAGACTACATGACCAGCCGGCGCAAGTGGGTGTCTTAGAGGTGGGCTGGTCCCGCGGGGCTGGCTGAAGAGCCGGGCAGGGGTGTTTCCCGCGGGCTGGGGCTGACCGGGGGAGCGAGGCAACCGGATCACAGCACTGTGAGAATAGAGAGATCATCATCTCGATGGCTGGCTGGCGTGGCCCTGGTGGTGTTGGCCCTGGTCATTCTCAGCGTTGTGGTGGCCCTGGTGAACCGCCAGCGGGAGGCGACCCTGCTTCCAGAGGACACCCCCGAGGGCACGGTTCAGCGGTACCTGCGGGCCATTCAGGAAGACGACTCCCAGGAGGCGTACGGCTATCTGAGCAGCGAACTCCAGGGGTACTGCACCATCCGTCACTTCCGGGATTCCACCCGGTGGCTTGAGAGGGACGACATGCGCGTTATCCTGGAAGACACTGAGCCCCTTGACGGGACGGTGGAGGTGGAGGTGCGCATCACGCAGTTCCACGTCTCTCCCCCCTTTGGCAGTAGGGAGTCTTCCTACAGCGCGCGGTACACGCTGGAGAGAGACAACGAAGTCTGGCAGTTCACTGAGCCGCCCTGGCCCCTGGGATGGTGCCCCGGACTGGAGGAGCGGTCCAAGCCGGGGGTCCTGCCAACGCCGGAGCCTCCCAGGTCGGTGGTACCCAGCGGCTAGACCCTAGCTCGGCGAGGAGACCCTCTGTGGAAGTTGTTGACCGCATATTCGGCAGCCTCATTCCCATCCTAGTGATCGTTGGCATCATCGCCGCCATCGTAGCGTTGGTGCGCCGTCGGGGAGGGGTGGTGGAGGAGGAGCCCGGCATCGGAACGGTCAAGCGCCTGTACTACTATGGGCTCTCCTTCGTGGCCCTGATGGTCGCCGCCAGCGGCATCGCCCTGCTGGTCGACTTCGTCGCGGAGCGCCTCTTCGGATCCGAGATCTTGGTAGGGGGTGAGACACAACTGGCGTTGGGACTTGCGCTGACCCTGGTGGGCACGCCCATCTGGCTCCTCCACTGGAGCTTCGCCCAGCGGGCTCTGGCGGAGTTCCCCGGAGAGGCCCGGGCCCTCTCCCGCAAGGTGTACCTGTACCTCGTCCTGGGGGTCTCCGCCGCCGTGACGGCCGCCGGGCTGGTATCCCTCCTCCGCTGGCTGCTGGGGGCGGACACCTTCCAGGGGTGGCACATTGCACTTCCTTTGGTTTGGGGTGGGGTGTGGGCCTTCCACTGGCGAGTGGAGGACCTTGAGGGCCAGACGGCGGAGCTTGCCCGCTCCGTACGGAGGCTGTACGTCTATATCACAGCGCTCTATGGGCTGGGGATGTTGGCCACTGGTGTGGACCTTGCCCTGGGGCAGTTCCTTCGCGAGGCCTACGATGCCCTCTTTGCCACGGAGCCTCTGCTCTCCGCTGATGGGGGTCTCTGGAGCGACACCACCCGGACCGCCGTCGCCATTGCCCTTGTTGGGGGAGGGTTCTGGTGGTGGCACT
>JBHIBI010000064.1:0-7360 GCA_046758985.1 Dehalococcoidia bacterium | reverse complement strand
TTCCGAAGGATTTCACCCGTGTTAACAAATTGTTACAAACTTCACGAAGTGGGGGCTAGCCTCAGGGCTTGGAGGAAGAGGAGAGAACAGGAATCCTGGGAACCGTCAGAAGGCCCTTGGGCGACGCCGGCGGAACGGCTGGCGCAGGCTCTGGTGGAGCCCGGCTCAGATGGGGGTGGGGGATGATCCCTTGCAGGCTACTGGGGCTCCTGGGCGTCCTCTTCCCCCTGCGGCGCCTTGAAGCGGTAGCCCACGTTCCAGACGGTCTCGATGTAGCTGTGGGTGGGGTCTTCGATCTTGCTGCGTAGGCGGCGGATATGCACGTCCACGGTACGGGTGCCCCCGAAGTAGTCGTACTCCCATACCCGGCTCAGCAACGTCTCCCGGCTGTACACCCGGCCCGGGTTGGAGGCCAGCAGCAGCAGGAGCTGGTACTCCTTGTACGTGAGCAGCACCCGCCGGCCCCCGATGGTCACCTCGTAGCGCTCCGTGTCAATGAGCAGGTCGCCTACCTTGATGGTGTGGGGGCGTTCCGGTCCCCGGTGGCGGAACAGCACCTGCCGGATACGGGTGGTGAGCTCTCCACGGGGAAAGGGAACCAGGATGAAGTCATCGGCGTTGAAGGCCGGGTCGTAGCTCTCGGGGCTCTCGGCAGGCGCCAGGGCGATGACCGGAAGCCGCAGCTCCCGGCACCGGCTCACCAGCTCTCTGCCAGCCCTGGCTGGTAGGGACTCCAGGTGCAGCAGGACTGCGTCGGGCTCCTCACCGGCAGAGCTGGGCTCTTGCTCCAACCCCGGGGCCAGGGTGTAGTCCAGCCCTTCCCGTTCCAGGAGGGGGAGAACCCCCTCGGTGGCTGCCTCCGGCCCCACAATTACCAAGACGCTATACACGCCGCCTCTCTCTGCGCTCTGACCCTCGGTTGCTGAGGGGCTTTCGCCCGGGCATGGTGCCCCAACAGCCCTGAGGTAGTATAGCAGAACCGGAGGCGATTCAAGCCGTGCGCGCGTACCGTGGGGATGCGTTTCTGTTAGGGCAGCCGGTAGCAGGCCCGGACTACCTGGGCGGCGGCCACCGAGTCCCACGCGGTGACGGCCCCGCTCAGGCCATCCACCAGCCAGAGCCCGTATCTAGGGTCATTGGGTGGGTCGAAATCCGGGGGCGTTCTCCCCTCTACCACCCAGCGTAGAGGCGCTTCCTGGACGGCCGTGAAAGCGTCGAGGGGAGGCTTATCGGCGAAGCAGTTGTAGCTAGCAACCCATACCAGGACCTCGGCCTCCTCGGCACTGGCCACCACCGGTACTGGAGTGGGAGTAGGGGTGGGGATGGAGGTAGGCGTGAGGGTGGGGGTCGGGGTGGGGACGGGGGTAGGGGTAGGGGTGGGCAGCAAAACCAGAGGCGGCGTCGGTCCCGTGGTCAGCGTGGCGGTGGGGAGGTTGCAGGTCACGTCAGGGATGGCGATGTCCCGGGCTACCTGGTCCAGGGGTGTGACCTCTCCCGTCGTGTCCAGCACCTGCCAGAAGCCGAAGCTCAGGGGCGGCTCCCTGATGGCAGCCTCCACCACCCACCGCTGCTCCTGGGGGCTGAAGACGGAGGTGAAGGTCATCTCGATCTGGGTCTCGCTCTGGGCCGCCACCTGTTCGGCGCAGGAGCTGACGCTGCGGAAGATCAGGAGCTCCACCTCCCCTTGACTGAGGTTGGTCCGGATGGGGGTGGGTGTGGGGGTGGGCAGCGGGGTGGGGGTGAGGGTAGGTGTGGGGATGGGGGTGCGGGTGGGCGTGGGGAGGACGAAGGGGGTGGGGGTAGGGCCACCTCCTCCTAGGAGGTCACAGGCTCCCAGCAGGGCCGTGGCCAGGAGGGCCAGGGCGAGGTATGTCAGTGAGCGAGCCGTTGCTTTCCACTCCTGGCAAGCTGCGCAGGAAGCAGTCGCCTCTGCGAGCCACCCGAGATATGTAGAGACCCTTTGGGCTAGTGTATACATGGGTGGCATCGCCCAGTCAAGTAGCTGAGGGGAGGGGAACCGGTGTCTTTGCCCCTTCCCACCCGTGCCACGGGGTTGACTCAGGGGCCATTTGTGCTATGCTTTGCCTGAGGGGCCAGCCACGGCCTCATCGCAGTGAGGTTTTCGTCGGTTGGGGCGTGGTAGCCTCGGACAGGTGGCCTTTGCCATCATCCCAATTTTGTCGTAAAATGTACTCGGGTATTCTGAGGTGTGAAGGTTTGTAGGCCTTACTACTAAGGTAGAACGCTGTGAGGACTGCAAAGGGGCTAAAAAATAGCTTTATCTACCTGTTGATCATCGTGGCGGTAGTGGTTATTTTTCTGACCCTCTTCGCCAACCTGGGTGGGACGCCGGAGCGTCCTATCAGCCAGGTTATTGAGATGGCCCGACAGGGGAGGGTGCAGAAGATCGAGGTGGAGGGGGACAGGCTCAACGTCACCACCGCCACCAATGAGACCTTCACCTCGCGCAAGGAAGAGGGCTCCAGCATCTTCGAGATCCTGGGCCGCTATGAGGTGGGGATCGAGTCTATCCCAGGTGGCGTGCTAGTCAAGGGCTCCAGTGGCCTGAGCAACTTCTTCGCCATTTTCATTGGCTTCCTGCCCTTCATCTTCTTTGGTGCTCTGCTGTTTTTCCTGCTCCGCCAGGCCCAGGGGAGCAGTAACCAGACCCTCAGCTTCGGCCGTAGCCGGGCGCGGATGTTTGTGGGGAACCGCCCCACGGTGACCTTCAGCGATGTGGCCGGGACCGATGAGGCCAAGGAGGAGCTGGAGGAGATCGTGGAGTTCCTCAAGTATCCGGAGCGGTTCATGTCCTTGGGGGCGCGCATACCCAGGGGGGTGTTGCTGGTGGGGCATCCCGGTACCGGCAAGACGCTGCTGGCCAAGGCCGTGGCCGGTGAGGCGGGAGTCCCCTTCTTCTCCATCAGCGGCTCCGAGTTCGTGGAGATGTTTGTGGGCGTCGGTGCCGCCCGGGTGCGGGACCTGTTCGACCAGGCCAAGCGCAACGCCCCCTGCATCGTCTTCGTTGATGAGATTGACGCGGTGGGTCGGCACCGCGGCGCTGGCCTCGGTGGCGGCCACGATGAGCGGGAGCAGACGCTGAACCAGATTCTGGTAGAGATGGATGGGTTCGATACGGGCACCAACATTATCATACTGGCGGCTACCAACCGACCGGATATCCTGGACCCCGCCCTGCTGCGGCCAGGCCGCTTCGACCGGCGGGTGGTGCTGGACATGCCCGATCTGGTGGGAAGGCGTGCCATCCTCGATGTCCACGCCAAGGGTAAGCCCCTGGAAGAGGGCCTGGACGTGGAGCTCGTTTCCAAGCAGACCCCCGGCTTCAGCGGCGCCGACCTGGCCAACCTGGTGAACGAGGCCGCGATTCTGGCCGCTCGCAGGGGCAAGAAGACCATTGGCCTCGACGAGTTCCAGGAAGCCATTGACCGGGTGATCAGCGGGCCCGAGCGCAAGTCTCGCCTCATCAGTCCCCAGGAGAAGGAGATCACCGCCTACCACGAGGCGGGCCATGCCCTGGCAGCCAGGATGCTGCCCAAGGCCGACCCCGTGCACAAGGTCTCCATCGTGGCCCGGGGGCTCCTGGGTGGCTATACCCGGTTCCTGCCCGAGGAGGACCGGCACCTGTGGAGCAAGGCCCAGTTTGAAGACACCATTGCAGTGGCCCTGGGCGGCAGGATCGCTGAAGAGGTGATCTTTGGCGATGTGACCACCGGTGCCAGTAGCGACCTGGAGAAGGCTACCCAGATCGCCCGGCAGATGGTGACCCGGTACGGCATGAGCGAGCTCCTGGGGCTCCGGGTCTTTGGCAAGCGGGAAGAGCTGGTGTTCCTGGGGAAGGAGATCTCCGAGACCCGGGACTATGGCCCCCGAGTGGAGGCCCTCATCGACAAGGAGGTGGACCGGATCGTCCAGGAGGCCTATCAGCGGGCCAAAGGGGTCCTGGTGACCCACAAAGCCAAGTTGGTGCAACTGGCCCAGCACTTGGTGGAGCACGAGACCATCGAGGGGGCAGAGCTGGAAAAGATGTTCACCTCGAAGGTGCCCAAGGAGCTGGAGAGGGAAGCCGCCAAGATGACCCCGCCCCCTCAGCGAAAGGATGGCAGCCTGCGCCGTCTGCGGGAGTCCCTGGGCCAGCGTGACCGCCTGGACCGTGCTCCCGTCCCTACACCCAGCCGGCGGCGGCAACTGGCCTCTCACCCCACCACGCCCTAACCTGACCCTTCCTGCCCTCTTCCTGTCCACAGCTCCGCCGCGTCCATGCAGCGCAGAAACTGTACCTTGGGGAAGGTCTGGATCTGGCGGATGAGGCGTTCCAGGGTCAGCAGGCGTCCTGGCCTTCCGCTGAGGTAGGGGTGGAGGGTGAGGCAAAAGGCCCTGCCGTATTCGTAGGCACCTTCAAAGCCGGTAGCCCAGATATTGAACACCTGCTCTGGGCTGGCCATGACCTGGCGGATATTGGCGGCCGGGGCGAACTGGTAGTAGGGGGCGTCATCCCACTCCCAGTGGACGGGTACCTCCACCAGGCGCCTTCCATCTCCGGCGTCCACCCAGTAGGGGGCGTCGTCGCCCATGAGGCTGGAGTCGTAGAGAAAGCTTCGGGAGGCCAGCAGCGCGAGGGAGCGCTCGCTCAGCTCCCAGCTAGGTGAGCGGTATCCTCGGGGGGGCTGGCCCGTAAGACCCTGGAGAATGGCGATACCCCGGTCCAGCACCTCCGCCTCCTCTTCTGCCGAGAGGGAGATAGGCGGCTCGTGCAGGTAGCCGTGGTGGGCCACCTCGTGTCCCCGGCGGTAGACCTCCTGGACCATCTCTGGATGGTTTTCTGCCACGAAGCCGGGGATGAAGAAGCTGGCCTTGATGCCGTAGGTGTCGAGTATCCGGAGAATACGGTAGATGGCCACGCTGGGACCGAACTCGGCCATGGAGAGCAGGGAGGGGTAGCGGGCTAGTTCAGGGTTGCGGTGCAGCCAGCCGGAGGTGCCGTCCACATCGAAGGTGAGCAGCACCACGCAGCGGGTCTCGCCGGGCCAGATACCTGCCATAGAGAACACCTCCTTCTTCCAGGGGTGCAGATAAGAATTCTGAATGTCTCTGTCCTGCCCATGGACAGCTCCATCGGAGGGTGGCGACCCTGCGCTGTGGGATGAGGCGCTTAGCTCTCTGGAGACTCCTCTGGCGGGGTGTCCAGGGGGCGCTCCCGGAAGGAGAGGCCCCACCGCTGCATCAGCTCCTTGGTTCGCGGGTCTCCCTGGGCTGCCAGCTCCTTAAAGAAGCCCGCCAGGGCGTGGGCGTGCAGGTGCTCGGGGGCACAGACCCAGCTCCCCTCGGCGGGCACCACGTAGAGCAGGCCATTCTGGTGCAGGCACTTGAGCTCCAGACGGGTCAGGCCCTCGCCCTGCTTGATGGTGAGGCCCTGGTCGCCGTTCTCGGGCATGGAGCCACCTCCTCGCTGCCTATCCCTTGATGACCCCCAGGGGTCGCAGGCGGGCTACCTTCCGGGAGAGGCCCGCCTGGTGGCAGATCTCCACTACCTGGGCCACATCCTTGTAGGCCACCGAGGCCTCCTCGGCCAGGGAGGCCCAGCCACCGTGGGCCCGCACGATGATTCCCTGGGCTGCCAGCTCCTGCTGGATGTCGCGCCCCTTGAGGAGCCGCCGTGCCCCGGCACGGCTCGCAGCGCGGCCTGCGCCGTGACAGGTGGAGCCGAAGGCGAGCTCCATGGCCTGTTCACCGCCTACCGCCAGGAAGGAGTAGCGGCCCATGTCGCCGGGGATGAGGACGGGCTGCCCCATCTCCCGGTACCGGGCGGGGAGGTCGGGGTGGCCCGGGGGAAAGGAGCGGGTGGCCCCCTTGCGGTGGATGCAGAGCCGGACTCGCTTGCCGTTGACTGAGTGCTCCTCCAGCTTGGCGATGTTGTGGGCCACGTCGTAGACCTGGCGAATGCCTAGCTCCTCCCCGCTCCGGCCAAAGACCTGCTGGAAGGACTCCCGGACCCAGTGGGTAATGCACTGGCGGTTGGCCCAAGCGAAGTTGGCGGCGCACCACATAGCCTTCAGGTAGCTCTGCCCCTCGGGGGAGTTCACCGGGGCACAGCTCAGTTGACGGTCGGGGAGGTGGAACTGATAGGCCCGTGACGCGGCGTCCACCACCTTGAGGTAGTCGGTGCAGATCTGGTGGCCGAAGCCCCGGGAGCCGCAGTGTATCAACACTGTCACCTGTCCCATCTGGTGGATGCCCATGGCCTCGGCCCGCGGCTGGTCGAAGATCTCATCCACCACCTCCACCTCCAGGAAGTGGTTGCCGGAGCCCAGGGTGCCTAGCTGAGGGATGGCCCGCTCGCGGGGGCGCTTGCCTACGGTGTCGGGGTCAGCGCCGGCGATGGAGCCGCTCTCCTCGGTGGCCAGCAGGTCCTCCGCGGTGCCGAAGCCCTGCTCCACCGCCCAGGCGGCTCCCCGGGTCATGACCTGTTCCAGGTCCCGGTCGCCCCGCAGGCGGATCTTGCCCCCCCGGCCCACGCCCGTAGGGATGTTCTGGAACAGGACCTCCACCAGCCGTTCCAGCGGGGGCCGCACCTCCGCCTCGGTGAGGTCGGTGCGCAGCAGCCGGACGCCGCAGTTGATGTCGAAGCCAACGCCGCCGGGGGAGACCACGCCGTCGGCCACTCGGGTGGCGGCCACACCTCCCACGGGGAACCCGTAGCCCCAGTGGATATCCGGCATGGCCAGGGAGGCGACAACGATGCCCGGGAGAAAGGCCACGTTGGCCACCTGCTCCAGCGCCTGGTCCCCCACGATCTGCCGCAGCATCGCCTCGTCGGCGAAGACCAGCCCGGGCACCCGCATGCCCTCCTTGTAGGACTGGGGAAGCTCCCAGCGGTACTTGTCGATGCGTCGCAGCACCTTCTCCCAGTGGGAAGTCATAATACCCTCACCTTCCTCCCCGTCCCTCGTATGGCTCAGATGTCCAGGTAGACCTGGACCTCCCAGGGGGGGCCTTGCCGGACCTCTACCATATAATAGGTAGCGGCCTTGATCCCGGCCTCTATCCTATGGCGGGCAGGGTCGTACCGCTCGCCGTAGCACAGGGCCTGGAGGCCGGTGGGATGCAGTTCTGGTATCTCAAAGCGCCGGAAAAGCAGGTCCTCTACCTCAAAGCAGTAGAGCAGCTCGTTGAGCCACTCGATCAGGAGCGCGTCCAGGTCGGGGGCGGCCACCTCCACCCGTCGGCTCTCTCGCTCCTGGACCTGGCTGAGGTCGGTCATGAAGGAGAACAACCCCAGGGCAGCCTGGGTGAAGGCCTCCGCCAGGCTCTCCCCCTGGGCCAGGATGCCCACCTCGCTGGT